>NZ_JAPTFO010000038.1:0-41560 GCF_030985515.1 Stenotrophomonas sp. Sm10 | reverse complement strand
CCCCCCCCCCCCCCCCCCCCCCCCCCCCCCCCCCCCCCCCCCCACCTCTGACAGATTTCCGCGGCTGTTGGTAGGTGTCGACCTTGGTCGACACATCTGTCAGATATCGAATGAGTCATCCACGGATGGCGTGGATCCACCGTGTCGACCAAGGTCGACACCCACCAGAGCAATGCGTCGTTCCGACAGCTCGCGACCAACTGTCGAAGGCGGGGGGGGGGGGGGGGGGGGGGGGGGGGGGGGGTGCGGGAGTGTCCGCGGCATGGATGCCGCGGCCAAGCCCCCATGGACGGGTTTACGGCGTCTCCCGCAACCGGACCCACCCCGCCATCCCACGGATAGCCCGCTGTTGCTGTTGCTTCGGCTGTTGCTGTTGCTTCGGCTGTTGCCGTTGCCTCTGCGGGTGCAGGGCGCAGCCCTGCAGACAACACTCCTTCCCTGAGCATTCCACGTAGTGGTTTGAGCGCCGCGCACACGCCAGCCACGGCACGCTAGGCCAACAGAACCGCCCGTCATCCACCGAGACCCCTCATGACCCTGCGCCACCTTCCCCTTCGCTCCGCCCTGCTGCTGGCCCTCTCCTCCCTGCCGCTGGCCGCGCTGGCCGAAGCCACCTCGCCCGCCCCCACCCGACAGGTACCGGGCGTCTACCACCTGCGCGTCGGCGCCTTGCAGGTCACCGCCCTGTTCGATGGCGTGGTCGCGCTGGGCCGGCAGGAAGTGGTGGACGTGCCGCCCACCCTGGTCAGCCGCCTGCTGGAAGGCCGCTACGTACCTGAGGACAAGAAAGGCCTGCAGACAGCGATCAACGCGTTCCTGATCCGCCAAGGCAACCACCTGACCCTGGTCGATACCGGCACCGCGCAGTGCTTCGGCCCCGGCCTGGGCCAGGTGCTGGGCAATCTGCGCGCCTCCGGCGTGGATCCGGCCGAGGTGGACGAGGTGCTGTTGACGCACGCCCATCCGGACCATCTGTGCGGCGTACTCGACGCGCAGGGTACGCCGGCCTACCCCAATGCCACGGTGTGGCTGTCCAGGGCCGATGCCGATTACTGGCTCAACCCGGCCAGCGAGGCCACCGCGCCGAAGGGTGTGCGCTTCGCCTTCCCGCTGGCGCGCAATGCGGTAGCCCCGTACCAGGCCAGCGGCCACCTGCGCACCTTCAACCCCGGCGATGCCCTGCCCGGCGGCGCGGTGGCGATGGACACCCATGGCCACACCCCCGGCCATGTCTCCTACCGGTTCGACAGCCAGGGCCAGTCGCTGCTGGTATGGGGTGATGTGCTGCACTTCCATGCGGTGCAGTTCGCGCACCCGGAAGCGGCATTCGAGGCCGATTCGGACCGCAAGGCGGCCATCGCCAGCCGTCGCGGGCTGCTGCAGCAGGCCACCGCCAACGGTTGGTGGGTGGCCGGTGCGCACCTGCCGTTCCCGGGCCTGGGCCATGTGCGTGGCGAGGGCCAGGCCTATGCGTGGGTGCCGGCGGAGTATTCGCCGTTGAAATGACCCGTGTAGAGCCGAGCCCATGCTCGGCTACCGCGCTCAGCGTGCCGGGATTCCACAGCCGAGCGTAGGCTCGGCTCTACAGGAAGGCAGGGGATGCCTTACTCCAGCCCCAGCCAGCCGCCGATCACGCCGCGGGCTTCGTCCACGCCGGTACGGTCTTCGCCGGAGAACACCTGCACGCTGACGCTGTCGCCGTAGGCCGATTGCAGTTCCTTGCGCACCTTCTGCAGGGACTGCATCTGCTGGCTGCGGCTGAGCTTGTCGGCCTTGGTCAGCAACGCGTGCGCCGGCAGGCCGCGCTGCACGGCGTAGGACAGCATCTGCCGGTCGTAGTCCTTCAGCGGATGGCGGATGTCCATCACCACCACCAGCCCCTTCAGGGCTTCGCGGGTGCGGAAGTACTTGTCGATGAAGGCCTGCCAGTGCGCCTGCAGGTCCAGCGGCACCTTGGCGTAGCCGTAACCTGGCAGGTCGACCAGATGCGCTTCCGGGGTGACCTGGAAGAACACCAGCTGCTGGGTGCGGCCAGGGGTCTTGGAGACACGGGCCAGGGCGTTCTGGCGGGTCAGCGCGTTGAGCGCACTGGACTTGCCGGCGTTGGAGCGGCCGGCGAAGGCCACTTCGGCGCCTTCGTCGGGCGGCAGCTGCCGCACGTTGTGGGCCGAAAGGTGGTAACGGGCGCGTTCGATGAGCAATGACATGTGCCTAGGATCGCATGTTGCGGCGCCGCGCGCCCGTGCCGGCGGCCGCTGCGGCCATTTTGCTGCACTGCTGCGTTGACCGTGCGCAGAAACGGCGTTGATAATCCGGGCGATGCCGGCGGCCGCCGCCCGGCCCGGTCCATACGGAGCTTCAGCATGCGCCACGCTCGCGTTCTTGCCGTATCCGCCCTTGCCACTGCTGTAGTCGTTGCCGCTGCTGCGTTCGCGCAGACCACGTTGACCCCGCTGCCCGACAACGGGCCGATCAATACCGCCTCGCTGGAGGTGGATTTCAGCAAGACCCACTGGGGCGATGCCAAGGCAGGCCAGGCCAAGGCCTCGGCCTGCGCGGCCTGTCATGGCGTCGACGGCAATTCCACGGTGGAGATGTATCCGTCCATTGCCGGCCAGAGCGAACGCTACGTGGCCCAGCAGATGGCCCTGATCGCCAATGGCCAGCGCAGTTCCGGCGCCGCGGTAGCGATGGTGCCGTTCGTGCAGAACCTCACCCCGCAGGACATGCGTGATATCGGCGCCTACTTCGCCACGCAGAAAGCCAACGCCGGCATCGCCGATGACACGGCGGTCACCGAGGGCCCCTACAAGGGCATGAAGTTCTACGAGATCGGCCAGCAGCTGTACCGCGGCGGCGATGCCAAGCGTGGCCTGCCGGCCTGCATGGCCTGCCATGGCCCCAGCGGTGCCGGCAATCCCGGCCCGGCCTATCCGCATCTCGGTGGTCAGCACGCCAGCTATGTCGCGCGCCGCCTGCAGGAGTACCAGGCCGGCCAGACCAACGAGACCGACAAGGCACACTTCCAGATCATGGCCACGGTCGCGCAGAAGCTGAGCGAGCAGGAGGTGCAGGCGCTGTCGAGCTACCTGCAGGGCCTGCACAACAAGGCCGACGACGTGGCCGCTGCAGCTACGCCGACGCAACCGGCTGCCGCCCCCTGACCACCACTGGTCGGCCTGGGCCGCCACGTCGGCCCACGGCTGCGGTATGTTCCTTCACGCCGGCGGCTGCGCCGGCGTTGCTTTTTTCAACGGAGATGCGTGTCGATGAGGTTGATTTCCCGCCTGCTGTTGTCCGTGCTGGTACTGCTGCCGCTGGCAGCCTGCGCCGCCCCCCCCGCCAATGCCCCGCTGGTCGAGGGCAAAGACTACGAGCGCATCGCGCAGCCGGGCCCGTTCCAGCCGTTGGCCGGCAAGATCGAGGTGGTCGAGGTCTTCGGCTACACCTGCCCGCATTGCGCCCACTTTGAACCGCAACTGGAAGCCTGGGCGGCCAAGCTGCCGGCCGACGTGCGCTTCACCCCGGTCCCGGCCGCCTTCGGTGGCGCCTGGGATGCATGGGCCCTGGCCTACTACGCCGCCGACGAAGTCGGCGTGGCCAAGCGCAGCCACGCGGCGGTCTTCAAGGCCCTGCACCAGGATGGCTCGCTGCCGATGCAGAACGTTTCGGCCGATGAGCTTGCCACCTTCTACAAGGCCTACGGGGTGACCCCGGACCGTTATCTGCAGGCCCTGCGCGGCGATGCCGTACAGAAGAAGGTCGATGCCGCCCGTGCGTTCGCCCAGCGCACCAGGATCCCGGGTACCCCGGCGCTGATCATCAATGGCCAGTATCTGGTGCGCGGCAACAGCTTCGACGACCAGCTGCGCATCGCCTCGGCCCTGATCGCCCAGGCCCGCGCCGCCCGCGGCCGCTGAACCAACACACACCATCGACACGGCGCTGTCGCCGCCGCATGTCATCATTTCCCCCTGGCTGGCGCCTGGCGCCGGCCCCCACCTTTCCAGATGCTGGAGACGTTTCCATGAAGATCCGTTACGCCCTCGCCCTCGCAGCGCTGCTGCCGATCCTGGCGGCCTGCAAGGCCGACGACGGCAGCACCAACACCACCGCGGCGCCGGCCGAACCGGCTGCAGCTCCGGCGGCCACCGAACCGGCCGCTCCGACCGCGGGCAGCGAAGGCACCGCTCCGGCTGCCGCCGAAGGTGAAAAGGCCCCGGCCGAAGCCGCCCCCGCCGCGGCGCCGGCCCCGACCACTGCCGCGCTGACCGGCCCGGCCCCGGTGGAAGGCGCCGATTACCAGGTGATCCCGAACGGCCAGCCGTTCCAGCCGGCTGCCGGCAAGATCGAAGTGACCGAGATCTTCGGCTACGTCTGCCCGGCCTGCGCCGCATTCCAGCCGCTGGTCGGCCCGTGGAAGGCCGGCCTGCCCAGCGACGTGAACTTCGTCTACGTGCCGGCCATGTTCGGCGGCACCTGGGATGACTACGCCCGTGCCTTCTACGCCGCGCAGACCCTGGGCGTGCAGGAAAAGACCCACGAAGCGCTGTACGCCGCCATCCACTCGCAGAAGACCCTGAAGGGCGAGCGCGGCCGTGACTCGGTGGAAGACATCGCCAAGTTCTACGCCGCCTACGGCGTCGATCCGAAGCAGTTCGCCGCCACCATGGGCAGCTTCGCGGTGAATGCCAAGACCAACTCGGCCAAGCAGTTCGCCCAGCGCAGCCAGATCAGCGGCACCCCGTCGATCATCGTCAACGGCAAGTACCTGGTGAAGGGCAAGAGCTTCCCGGACATGCTGCGCATTGCCGACCACCTGATCGCCCGCGAACGCGGTGCGGCCCAGGCTCACTGATCCAAAGGACGTTGTTCCCGGCCGTGAATTCCCCCCGCACACGGACCCTGCGTTTGCTGACGGCCAACATCCAGGCCGGCTCAAGTACCCGCCGCTACAGCGACTATGTGACCCGCAGCTGGTCACATGCGCTGCCGGCGGGTCGCAAGCGCAGCAGCCTGGACGCGATCGCCACGCTGGCGCGCGACCATGACATCGTCGGCCTGCAGGAGGCCGACCCGGGCAGCCTGCGTTCGGGCTTCACCAACCAGACCCACTACCTGGCCCAACGCGCCGGCTTCAACTACTGGAGTCACCAGCCGAACCGGCGCATGGGCGGGGTCGCATCCAGCGCCAATGGCCTGCTGAGCAAGCTGGAACCGGTTGAAGTGCAGGATCACGCCCTGCCCGGCCGCATCGGCGGGCGCGGCGTGCTGCTGGCCAAGTTCGGCGACGGCGCCGATGGCCTGGCGGTGGCAGTGGCGCATCTGTCGCTGGGCGCGGGCTCGCGGATGTCGCAGCTGGGCTTCATCGCCGAGCTGTTGTCCGACCACCCCAACGCGGTGTTGATGGGTGACTTCAACTGCCTGGCCGAACGCCCGGAAATGCAGGTGCTGTACCAGAAGACCCGGCTGCAGCCCCCGGGCTGCATCGTGCCGACTTTCCCCAGCTGGCGCCCCGACCGCGCCATCGACCACATCCTGGTCAGCAGTGGCCTGCAGACCCGCACCGTGGAAGCCGTACCAGCCGCGTTCTCCGATCACCTCGCCCTGGCGATGCAGATCGACGTCCCGGCCGACGCCCTGCGCTGAACGCTCCTGGCAGGTGCCAACCTTGGTTGGCACGCCGCTCTGGTGGGTGCGGACCGTTGGTCCGCACGCTCTCTGCCGCTACCCGGCCTGCACCACCGGCACCTTCAACCGCCGCGCGGTCATCGTGCTGCCCACCGAGGCCAGCACCGTGCAACCGATCGCCAGCCACTGCAATCCATGCAGGTGCTCGTGCAGCAGCAGCATCGCCCACAGCGCGGCCACCGCCGGCTCCATGCTGATCAGGATGCCAAAGGTCTCCTTCGGCAGGCGCTTGAGCGCCATCATTTCCAGCGACATCGGGATCGCGCTGGACACCAGGGCCACCAGCAGGCCCGCCGCCAGGATCTTCGGGTCGAGCAGCGCGGCACCGGCATGCACCACGCCCACCGGCACCACCACCAGCGACGCGGCCAGCAGCCCCAGCGACACCGAGTGCCCAGCGTGCAGATGACCGGCACGCTTGCCGAACACGATGTACAGGCCCCAGCACGCCGCTGCGCCCATCGCATACAGCACGCCAGCCGGATCCAGCGCCGGGCCACCGCCCAGCGGCAGCAGCAGCAACAAACCCACCACCGCGCAGCCCACCCAGACGAAGTCGATGGGGCGTCGTGATGACAGCATCGCCACCGTCAGCGGCCCGGTGAACTCGATGGCCACCGCGATGCCGAAGGGAATCATGCGCAGGGCCATGTAGAACAGCAGGTTCATCAGCCCCAGGGTGAGCCCGTAGCGCAGGATGGTGATCGCATCCACGCGGCTGGTCTTCCAGCGCCATGGCCGCCAGAACATCAGCAGCAACAGTGCCGAGAAGCCCACACGCAGCGCGCTGGTGCCCTGGGCGCCGATCAGCGGGAACAGGTGTTTTGCGTAGGAGGTGCCGATGGCCAACGAGGTGACCGAGCCGAGCACCGCCAGCGCCGGCAACATCGGCGCGAGTCGTGAGGTCTGCATGCGCAAAGTCTATTGCGCCGGCGCCGAGCACTTGGCTCAATTGACAGCCTGTTCGTGCAACTTCTGCTCGCCATGGCCATCGCTCCCGTGCTCGACAGCTTCGACCGCGCCATCCTCGACCTCCTGCAGCGGAATAACACCCTGCCGCAGCGCGAAATCGCCGAGGCCGTGCACCTGTCCACCCCGGCCGTGCAACGCCGCATCAAGCGCCTGCAGGACAGTGGCGTGATCGCCGCCAACGTGGCGGTGGTCGCCGAAGCCAAGGTCGGGCGACCGCTGACCATCATCGTCGAGGTGCGCGTGGTCAGCGAGCAGCGCGACCGCGTGGCGCCGTTCAAGCGCCGCGTGCAGGACGACCCGGCGGTGCAGCAGTGCTACTCGATCACCGGCGACGGCGATTTCCTGCTGCTGGTATCGGCCGCGTCGATGGAGGAGTACGAGGCGATCACCGAGCGGTTGTTCGGCGGCGATGACAACATCGAGCGCTTCCGTACGTCGGTCGCGCTGGGGACGTTGAAGCGCAGTTTCGAAGTGCCACTGGACCCGGTTCTGTAGCGCTGAGCCATGCTCGACTGCGCTTTGACCGCAAAGCAACAGCCGCCGAGCATGGCTCGGCGCTACAGTCGGAGACCATGAACACATCGCCCTCCCCCGCCCGTCGCCTGCGCCGCTGGCTGCTGCGCGGCCTGTGGCTGGTCATCGCGATCGTTGCCGCCATGGCACTGTGGAACAGCCCATGGGCCGCTGCACCGAAACTGCTGTGGACACTCTCGCGGATGCCTCCGGCCACCGAGCTTCCGGTGCCGGTGGAAGGCGTGCGGCCCCGCCAGATCGCCGATACGTTCGGCGCTCCGCGCGGCCGTGACCGCTCCCACGCCGGCATCGACATCTTCGCCAGGCGCGGCACCCCCGTGCGCAGTGCCACCGCCGGCGTCGTCGTGGATGTCAGCGAGCGCGGCCTCGGTGGCCGCCAGGTCTGGGTGATCGGGCCCGGGCGTGAACGTTACTACTACGCCCATCTGGACGACTGGGCTGAGGGCTTGGCGCGCGGCCAGGTGGTCCAGGCCGGCGACCTGCTCGGGCATGTAGGCGACAGCGGCAATGCCAAGGGCACGCCGCCGCACCTGCACTGGGGCATCTACGGCACCGACGGCGCGCGCGATCCACTCCCGCTGCTGCGCTGACCCAGCCCACACCCGGATCATCGGATCGATTCGTTCATTATTTGTAAATAGGAATAGTTCGTATTACGATTTCTTTCGTTTCCGGTGGCGCCAGGACGGCCTGCCCGCCCTCCCCCTACCCGTAGCGCCTCGCCTTCTGGATGCCGGCCGAGCGCGCGTGCTCGTCCAGGACCCCCATGACCCGTTCCGCCTTCCGTACCCCGCAGCCGCAACGGCTGTCCGTTGCCGTGCTCGCCGTTCTCTGCGCCGTGGCCCCGGCCGCCTTCGCCGACACCGCCGCCGACCCGACCACATTGGACAAGGTGGTGGTCAAGGGCGAACGCGCCGAAGGCTATTCGGTGCGCCGCACCTCGGCCGGTACCCGCTTCGACCTGGCACCGCGCGAGATCCCGCAGTCGCTCAGCATCATCAGCTACCAGCGCATCGAAGATCAGAACCTGGACGACATCATCGACGTGCTGGCCAACACCACCGGCGTGACCAGTACCCAGTCCGACAGCGAGCGCACCGAGTTCTATGCGCGCGGCTTCTACATCGATGCCTACCAGTTCGATGGCCTGCCGACGCAGATGGTGCAGAACTGGAGCTACGGTGATTCCGGCCTGGACCTTGCGCTGTACGACCGCGTGGAAGTGGTGCGTGGCGCCACCGGCCTGCTCAGTGGTGCCGGCAATCCGTCCGCGTCGGTGAACCTGATCCGCAAGCATGCCGACAGTGCCGAGCTGGCCGGCAGCGTGTCGGTGAACGTCGGCAGCTGGGGCCGCACCCGCACCACCGTGGACGTAGGCAGCGCGCTCAACGCCAGTGGCACGGTGCGCGGCCGCGTAATCGGCAGCTACCTGGACACCGATGGCCAGATGGACCGCTACAACCAGCGCAAGACGCTGGGCTATGCCGTCATCGACGCCGACCTGACTCCGGACACCCAGTTGAGCGTGGGCTACGACTACCAGCAGAAGCGCGCCAACGGCGCGACCTGGGGCGGTTTCCCGATGCTGTATTCGGATGGCTCGCGCACCGGCTACGACGAATCGTTCAACGCCAGCCCGGACTGGACCTACTGGGACACCACCAGCAAGCGCGCCTTCGCCACCCTGCAGCACGCCTTCAGCAATGGCTGGAAGTTCAAGGTTGGCGCCACGCACGATGAGACCAAGGCCGACGACAAACTGTTCTACCCGGCCTACAACGACTGGACCACGGGCGAATCGAACTTCGACAGGACCACCGGCGCGGGCATCTCGCCATCCGCAGGCTTCTACAACACTGAGCGCAAGGTCACCGGCGTTGATGGCTACATTGACGGCCCGTTCCAGCTGTTCGGCCGCGAGCACCAGCTGATGGCCGGCGTCAGCTACAACAGGCGCGAGTACGCCAACTACGGCGACTACCAGGTCGGTGGCCCGGGCCAGACCTGGGATCCGTTCGCCAGCTATCTGAACTGGACGGGCAAGATCGGTGAGCCGAACTGGAACCCGCTGGCCCTGGCCAGCGAGGGCACCATCACGCAGAAGGCCGGTTACGCGGCCGCGCGCCTGTCGCTGGCCGATCCGCTGAAGCTGATTGTCGGCGCTCGCTACACCGACTGGAAGAGCGAGGGTGAAGGCGCCGACCGCGCGCACAAGGTCACCACCCCATACGCCGGCCTGGTGTTCGACATCAACGGGACGTACTCGACCTACGCCAGCTACACCGAAATTTTCCAGCCGCAGACGCTGAAGGACCGCAATGGCGGCTACCTCGATCCGGTCGATGGCAAGAGCTACGAAGTTGGCGTCAAGGGCGCGTGGTTCGACAACCGCCTGAACGCCTCGCTGGCCGTGTTCCGCATCGAACAGGACAACGTCGGCCAGGCCACCGGTGAGCCGGTGCTGGGCAGCCAGAACGAGTTCGCCTATCGCGCTGCACGCGGCACCGTCAGCCGCGGCTTCGAGTTCGAGGTGAACGGCGAACTGGCCCCGGGCTGGAATGCGACCTTCGGTGCGTCGCGCTACGTGGCCAAGGACATCAACGACGCCGACATCAACACCAACCTGCCGCAGACCGCACTGAAGCTGTTCACCAGCTACACCCCGCAGTCGCTGCAGGCACTGACCGTCGGTGGCGGTGCCAACTGGCAGAACCGCATCTACTACCCGGTGCCGGCCTACGGCCGCATCGAGCAGAGCGGCTACGCACTGGTCAGTGCCTTCGTGCGCTACCGCATCTCGCCGGAGTTCAGCGTGCAGGCCAACCTCAACAACCTGCTGGACAAGAAGTACCTGTCGCAGATCAACGGCTACGGTGCCTACGGCGATGGCCGCAACGGCTCGCTGACGTTCACCTGGGCGTTCTGATCAGACGCGGGGTACGACCGCGCCGCACCTGTAGAGCCGAGCCCATGCTCGGCTCAGAGAATCAGCCGAGCGCGGGCTCGGCGCTACATCCGCAAGGCAGCGCCGGAACTGTCCGGCGCTGCCACCCTCACATCAGAAGCGCAGGTCCGCGCGCAGGTACCAGTAACGGCCACGCGGGATGTCGTAGGTCGAGGCGTCGTAGCCGTTCAACGAGCACGACAGGCAGATCGGCGGATCCTTGTCGAACACGTTGTTCAGGCCGGCGGTCAGCTGCAACCCCTTCATCCAGTCGATCTTGTAGCCCACCTGCATGTCGTGGAAGGTGGTGGCCGACAGCGTGTTGGTACCCGCAGCCTGGTTGCTGCACACCGGGAATGCCGCGGCATCGCCACAGTTCTCGGTCAGCTCGGAGATGTGCCGCACCGTCCAGTTGGCGCTCCAGCGGTCCAGCGTCCAGCCGATGCTGGCGTTGCTGGTCCATTTGGGAATCGAACTGTCAGCCACTTCCACGCCGGGCTTCTGCGGCTGCTTCTGCCCGGCCGCGCCGGTGGCCTCGTAGCGGCCGACAAAGGTGTTCTTCCAGCCCAGCTTGAACTGGCCGATGGACGTCTGCGGCAGCGTCCAGAACAGATCCACGTCCCAGCCGTCGGTCTTGATCGACCCCAGGTTGGTCAGGCGGTTGTTGAAGCTGCTGACCGCACCGGTGCTTGCACGGGTAATGCCATCACAGTAGATCGGGTCCAGCGTCTCCACGCACAGGTCCAGCTGGGTCTGCGCGTTGATTGCCTGGATCGCACCGTCGATGGCATGGCGGTAGAAGGTCACCTCCACATCGAAGCGCTCCGACCACGAGGCATTGTTGCCGAACCACGGGCTCCACACGAAGCCGGCACTGAAGCTGCGCGAGCGCTCCGGGTCCAGCTCGCGGTTGCCGCCGGTGGTCACCGAGATCTGCGAGTTGGCCTGCTGGAAGCCGGCCGGCACGCCCAGCGCGGAACAGTTGGCGGCGCTGCCACGCGGCGGCGTGCCGCCCAGGCCCACCGAGCACGGATCGAACAGCTGCAGGTCGGCACGCGCCGCCGAGCCGTACAGTTCACCGATCGACGGCGCGCGGAAGCCCTCGGCGTAGGTGGTGCGCAGCACGAAATCATCGGTCACCTGCCAGCGCAGGCCGTACTTGGGCGTGAACTCGCCACCGAAGGTGGAGTAGTCCGAATAACGGCCGGCCAGGCTCAGGTCCAGCTTCTTGCCGAACGAGGAATCGGCGAAGATCGGAACGCTCAGCTCCAGGTAGGCCTCGTTGACGTCGTAGGAACCGGAGGTCGGCTGCGACGGCACGCCGTTGTAGTGACCAATCACCGTCAGCGGATCGGGCTGATAGGAGCCCTTGTACTTGCGGTACTCGAAACCGGTGGCGAAGGATACCGGACCTGCCGGCAGCGAGAACAGCTCGCTGGACAGGTTGGCGGTGAACAGGCTCAGCTCGTTCTGGCTGCGGTCACGCACCACCGGCTGGATCCACTTCAGCATGTCCGGGGTGATCGAACCGACGCCACCAAAGATGTTCAGCGGCACGCAGCCCGGCGTGGCCGCGCACACCGCCGGATCGCCCAGCGCCATGTTCACCTTGTAGATGTCATAGCTGCCGTAGTTGGTCTGTTCGGCCTTGTTCTTGCTGTACATGCCGTTGACATCCCAGTACCAGCTGCGGTCAGCGGCATGGAAGTCACCGACCAGGCCGGTGGCGAAATAGGTGGTGTCCACTTCCTGCTTGAACACGCGCGCACCGCCTTCCACCGGACGGCGGCCGATCAGGCTCAGGTTGTCGCCCGCTACCAGGTCAAACCCGAACGGGTTGTACGGGTTGAGTGCAGACACGGTGATGTTGTCGGCCAGCGGATTGCCGGTGGCGCCATCGGGGCCGAAGAACAGCGGCTCGGGGCCGGCCTGGTTGGTCGACTCGCGACGGTTGCCCAGTGCCTTGACGTACCACTGCACGTTGTCGGTGATGTCGAAGCGGAACTGGCCGAACAGGCCTTTGCGCTCCGACGGTGTCAGCACCATGTTGTATTCGGCGAAGTTGAAGCGGTCGGCGGTAGCGAAGCAGTGGTAGTCATCCGTGCGGCTGCAGCCGGCACTGCCGTCGTAGCGCGGATTGCTCACGCCGGTATTGGGCACGATGTTCTGCACCGCACCGGTGTTCGGGTCGGTGAACATGAAACGGCCCTGCGGAATGCCGCCGCTGCCGAAGGCCAGACCGGTGCCGGGAATCGGGAAGCGCGACTGTTCGCGGTCCTTGGCAAACACCGGATCCTGCTTGGTCCAGCTGGCGCCCAGGAACAGGCTGAAGCGGTCGCCGCTCTTGCCCCAAGCCAGGTCCACGCCCTTCTGGGTGCCGTCGCCCTTGCTGTACTCGCCGTAGTTCAGCGTCACCTGGCCACCATCGAAATCGCGGCGGGTGATGATGTTGACCACGCCTGCAATGGCATCGGAGCCGTACAGTGACGACGCGCCATCTTCCAGCACCTCGATGCGCTCGACGATGGCCAACGGAATGGTGTTGAGGTCGGTGGCCGAGCCGACGCCGGAGGCGGACGACTCATTGACCCAGCGGATGCCATCGACCAGCACCAGCACGCGCTTGGCCCCCAGGTGGCGCAGGTCGACCTGCGCCGAGCCGGCACCTACGCCACTGCCATCGGGCGGGAAACCGAAGTTGCCGGACGAGTTGAACTTGGCGTTGAGCGCCGAACCGGAACCGGTGAGCTGCTGCAGCACTTCGCCGATCGAGGTCAGGCCGGTGCGTTCGATGTCACCGCGCGTCAATGTCTGGATCGGCACCTGGCCTTCGACTTCAGCGCGCTTGATGCGGGTGCCGGTCACTTCCACCGCATCGAGGTTGGTGGTGGATTGTGCAGCGGCACCCAGCGGTGCCAGGGCCATCACGCACAGCGCGACGGCAACCGCCAACGGGCGGTGGTGCAGGTAATTCATTCGCTCTCTCTCCAAAGGAATGTCGGGACATGGACTGCCGCGCTCCCCCCTGCATGGCGGCAGCGTCTCCTTTGTAAACAAGTGGTAAAAGGCCCGGCGTGACGGTCGACACTCTTTCACGTGGAATTGACGCAATTACAGGCGCTTTGCGTCAGATAGCTGCAGTTATGACCTTGCGATGGTGTTCACGGCACGCGGCCTTGATGCCGGCCGCGACATCGCGCGCCGGGAGTTGCCGCATTTATCGAACAGGTCTTTGCCGAACCGTTTCAAGAGTAATCTGAAATTGCTTGATTCAGAAGGCCCCGCTGATCGGTCCGGTGCAGACTCGAACCTCCAGCCAATCGCAGGAGGATCGATCATGAAACCAGCAAGTGGCGCGCCGGGCATTACGATGGTGATGACGCTGCTTCTTTTCCTGGCAGGCGAATCGAGAGCGGGCGGCGTAATCGAGTGCAACGACTGCCCCTCTCCCAGCAATGCGGCCTTGGCCTCGGGAGAGGGACTGACGGTTGTGGTGGATTTCGAGAGAGCCGAGTTGACTGCTTTCGACGTTGAACATGACCCTGAGAGCGGAAAGTGGCGAGCAAATCCGACCCCGGTTCCAGCGCAGATTGAAATGGCTTTTCTGCGGATCCTGGATGCGACGCTGTCAGCGGGGCAAGCGCCGCTCATGCAGCAATCACCGCATGAGCGGCAGTGAGACAACGCTCTATCGCACGAAGGCAATCCGCTCCATACCGGTCGCCTCGGCCGCGGCCAGAATCCTCGCCATGCCTTCGTACTCGGCCGCCGGATCGGTGGCGATGCGCAGCTCCGGCAGGTTGCCGGCATGTTCGCCCACCTGTGCCTGCAGGCGCGCCTGAAGCTCGCTGATCGTCATGGGCTGGCCATTCCAGCTGAGCTGGTTGGCAGCATCCAGGCGCAGCTCGATCGGCGGCGGCGGTTCGGGGCGATCGATCGTGCGATCGGTGGCCTGTGGTAACTGCACGGCAATCGGCCGGGCCACGATCGGCGCGGTCACGATGAAGATGATCAACAGCACCAGCATCACATCCACCAGTGGCGTGACATTGATGTCCGCCAGCGGACCGCTTCTTCCTGCGCTACTGAACGCCATGTGCCGCTCCCTGCAGCCGGGCCGTTCGCCCAAGGCCGACAGTACGTCGCCGATGCAGGCTGGCGGCAGTGTCTGCGCATGGAGCATTCAGCTGCCGTTGCCACCGCCGTAGGCCTGCAGACGTTGCTGCAGAGAACCGAGTGCATCCGAGCCGATCAGCGCCCACAACAACAGGCGACATTTACGTGGGCACAGTGATCCCGCCATCAGCAGCCCCCGCCGCTGCAGGTGGATTTCGCTGCCAGCAAAGCCATAGGTGCGGCGTGCCGTCGCGCCGGCGCCGGTGCGCGAGGCGATGATGACGGGACGATGCACTGCGGCACGCGCCAAGGGTTCAACCCAACTGGACGGGACATGACCCGCGCCCATGGCCGCCACAACCAGCCCCTCGCATCCGCTCTCCAGCACCGAATGCAGCACCTCAGGACCTTCGCCCAGCACCGCCTCGAGCATGGCTATCCGTTGATGAACCCGTGTTGGCACCAGTGCAGGCAGTCGTTCCGGAGGCGATCCTTCATAGCTGCATTGCCCTTCCTGCACCCGCCCGATACAGCCTTTGCCTGGCGATTGGAAGGCATCCAGATCCAGACTATGCACCTTGCGCACCTGGTCCGCCGCGTACAGTCGGTCCTGCATGGCGACGACCACCCCGCGCATGCGCGTGTGCGGATCCAGTGCCGCAATCGCCGCAGCAAGCACGTTTCCGGGCCCATCAGCACCGGCTGCATCAGCCCCACGCATGGCACCAGTCAACACCATCGGCTGCGGGTGCGGCCACAGCAGATCCAACAGATACGCTGACTCCTCGAGCGTGTCGGTGCCCTGGGTGATGACCACGCCATCAGCGCCGTCGTCCACCATCGCGCCGGCCCAGTCGCGCGCAGCGAGAACGTCGACCCACGACAGCGACGCACTGGGTGACAGACCAAGCGTATGCGTCTGCACCATTGCCAACCTGCCCAGACCGGGGACTACCTCCGCCAGCATCTGCGCAGAAACCTTCGGAACGATGCCCACGTCCGCCGCATCAACACGCATGCTGAGGGTGCCGCCGAGTGAGCCCAATGCCAGCCGTCTCATATGGCCCCCTTCAGTATCCAGCCCACTGCAGGGACGATCAGCAGAACGCCTGCCGCCATCGAGAGGAGATTGCCGATATACGGATGCACGTGTGCAGGCAAGCGAGCAGAACATGCCGCGGCCAGCGGTGGCGTCAGCAGTGCCCCCAGCAGCGCGGACAGCACCACCACCGCCGCGCTCCCGCCGTAGGCAAGAATGCAGGCAGGAACCACGGAGACAATCGGGATGTACGTGGGATACCAGCCTCCCTGGATCCAGCGCTCCCGCCATACCCAGACCCCCACCGCGGAGGCGAGCGCCTGGCCGCACAGCAATGCCATCAGCCAACCGGTGCCATAGAAGGGTCCGGCCGGCTGCAGAAGGGCGGCAAGTAGTACGCCGCCGATCAGCCCGGCACTGGCGAGCTCGTTGCCCAGGAAGGGTGCTTCACTGAAGTCCGCCAGTACCCTGCGCATGCCCCATTGCCAGCCATGCCGCGTGACGGGCGCAGCCGGCGCTGACCCAGGCGCAGCGGGAACCGGATTCCAGCCCAGCCGCCTCGCGGCGACAAAGGCGGCCGCGCTTGCCAGTGTCATTGCAAGGACGTTGCCGATGACGGCGGGCAGGCCCAGCGGTGCGCAGACCTGATTCACCAGCAACAACGCCAGCGGCGTGACCAGCAATGCGCCAGATGCAGCGGCGATTCCCGTAATCTTCCAGCCGCCACCGAACAGCAGCACCATCGCCGCCGGCAGCGAGACGGCAGCAACGAACGTGGGCTGCCAGCGCCCGTCCTGCACCGTGCCGGCAAATATCATGTTGGCAAGCAGCAATCCGCCAATCGACGCTACCGCGACCCAGGGCCAGAGGCCAGTGCCGTAGCAGATCGGGAACCCCTGCCATCGCTTTCCTCGCCGGTGCGCCCAATGGGCCAATGCAGCACCGCCGATCAGGCCGAGCGAGGCAAACTCATGCTTGTAGAAGGTCACTTCACTGGCATCGCCAACCCACCATCGCCAACGACCTGACCATGTATCGAGGCTGCCCATCATCTGGGCGTGGTCTGGCCAGAGCTGGCCGGGAGACGCCGCGCCCCACCCGACCACCAGCGTTGCGACGATCACCACCGCGAACGCCGCGAGGAAGAGTGCCGAGCCGAAATGGCTGCGGGAGGCTGCCGCTTGAGCATGTGACGGGATGCGCGCCATGTCTGTCCGTCAGCGCGGCAGCATGGGATGCTGGCGATAGCCCAGCATCGTATCGAAGAGATCGGTACGCCGGTCGCGGCAGAGATCGTTGAGGGAATTCCAGATCGGCGCGCTGCGTGCCGTGGACAGGTCCACCTCGGCCATCACCAACGCCTCACCTTCAGGCGCTGCGATCGGGGCCAGCGGCCATCCGTTGGTACCGACAATCAACGAGCACCCCAGGAAGCGATTCCCGCGATCTGTACCGACGCGGTTGGCCGCCGCGATGAACACGTTGTTGACGTGTGCGGCGGTCATCGTCAGATAGCTGGCCATGCAGCGTCCGCTTTCATCGAACAACGGCGGCGGTGTCCACACCCAGCAGTTGAGGCTGAGGATGATGTCGGCCCCCTGCAGCGCAAGCAGACGCGGCACCTCGGGGAACCAGACATCCCAGCAGATCATCAGGCCGATGCGGCCAATGCTGGTCTCGAAAACCGGGTAGCCGAGATCTCCGGCACAGAAGTAGAGCTTTTCGCGGCACCACAGGTGGGTCTTGCGATAGCGTCCGATATAGCCGCCGGGCCCGAACAGCACGGCGGTGTTGTACAGACGGCTGCCATCGTATTCAGCAATACCCACGGCCAGGTGAATGCCCGCCTCGCGCGCGAAGGCTTCCCAGAACCGCGAGGTCGGCCCCTCCGGCACCGACTCAGCCATCGCGAACGCCTCCGCCCGGCTGCTGAGCGAATAGCCGGTGCAGCATAGCTCGGGCAGCACGATCAGGCGGGCCCCACGTTCCACTGCCTGCGTGGCAAGCAGGCGCGCCCGTTCGATGTTGGCGGGGACGTTCTCCGGCCCGCACTGTGGGTCGAACTGGATGACGGCAACCGAGACAGGACTAAACGGCTTGGGCTGATCTGACATGCGATGCTCCTCTGCAGGGGCGGAGCGGCTGCTCCCGTTTGACTGCAGCAGGCACCCGTTGTGCGGCCGCTTCAATTGGCAAAAGCGTCAACTGCGTGAAACGCCTTCAAAGTGGGCTTTATGCGACGACTCTCACTGAATTCCGCGTTGGACCGGCCCGAGCATCCGGCCTGACCCACCGCCAAAGCGGGCCATTTGCATCATTGCAGCCACCGTGCACGCAATGCGAAACTGAATTCAGCCATCGCCCGCTATGCTGGTCGCCATGACCCGACGCACTTCAACTGCCCTGTCCCTGCTGCCCTTGGCCACCACGCTGCTGATCGGCTGCGCCAACGCCCAGTCCCTCGACGCCCAGAACGCGCAGCTGAAGGCCGCGATCGCAGCCGCCGAACGCGGCCAGTTCGATCCCGGCCAGGCCGCTGCACTCAGCCGCCATCCGGCTTACGGATGGCTGGAGTACGCCAACCTGCGCCGTAACATCGACACGGTCGATACCGCGCAGGCACAGGCCTTCCTCAAGCGCTATGACGGCCAGGCCGTGGCCAACACGTTCCGCAGCGTGTGGCTGCCCTCGGTCGCACGCCGCCAGGACTGGCCCACCCTGCTCGCCAACTGGGTGCCCACCGACAACGCCGGCCTGCGCTGTGCGCAACTGACCGCGCGTCAGGTGACGGGCAAGGTCGATCCGCAGTGGATCAGCGAGGCGCAGGACCTGTGGCGCAAGAACGGCAAGTCGCTGCCGGACGGCTGTGATGCCGTTTTCGCCGTGCTGCAGGCGCAAGGTGGCCTGAGCGACGCCCTGCGCTGGGAACGCATCGATGCCGCCGCCGACGCGCAGCAGCCCGCCGTGATGCGCAGCGCTGCGCGTGGCCTGCCTGCCACCGACCTGGCGCTGGCGAACAATTACGCTGCCTTTGTCGACAAGCCCAATGCCAGCGCGTTGAACTGGCCGCGCAACGAACGCAGCCGGCGCATCGCCACCGATGGCCTGGCCAAGCTGGCCAAGGCCGACCCGGCCGCCACCGAACAGCAGCTGCCGCAGTACGCCCAGGCGCTGGGCCTGAGTGCCGCGCAGCAGGGCCAGGTGCTATACCAGATCGCACTGTGGACGGTGGCGTCCTACCTGCCCGATTCGGCGCGCCGCCTCAACGCGGTGCCGGAATCGGCGTATGACGAACGCCTGCACGAATGGCGCGTGCGCGAAGCGATGTCGCGCGGCGACTGGCCGGCGGCGCTGACCGCCATCCGCAAGATGGGCAGCAAGCAGCGCAGCGACCCGCGCTGGCGCTACTTCGAAGGCCGGATGCTGGAGAAGACCGGCCAGGCCCAGCAGGCGCAGCCGCTGTTCCGCGAAGCCGCACGCGCATCGACCTTCCACGGTTTCCTGGCCGCCGACAAGCTGCAGCAGGGCTACACGCTGTGCCCGTGGAAGCCGAATGACAGCGCGCAGGCACAGGCAGCGGTCGCGCGCGACCCGGCCATCCAGCGCGCGATGGCGCTGTACCAGATCGACCGCGCCAGCTGGGCCGTGGCCGAATGGAACAGCGCGCTGTCGCGCTTCGATGACACCCAGCGCCGCCTGGCGGTACGTGTCGCGCAGGACAACGGCTGGTTCGACCGCGCCGTGTTCGCGCTCGGCAAGCAGCCGCAGGAACAGCGCCTGTACGACCTGCGTTTCCCGCTGCACCACGACGCCACCATCCGCCGCGAGTCGGCACGCAATGCCATCGACCCGGCCTGGGTGGCTGCGGAGATCCGAGCCGAAAGCACCTTCACTCCGCGTGCGCGCTCGCCTGCCAATGCCATGGGCCTGATGCAGGTGCTGCCGGCCACCGGTGCCAGCGTGGCCAAGTCCATCGGCCTGACCGGCTACGGCGGCGCCGACAGCCTGTACGACCCGGACACCAACATCGCGATCGGCACCGCCTACCTGCGCCAGCTGATGAACAAGTACGATGGCCTGCCGTACGTGACCATCGCCGCGTACAACGCCGGCCCGACCCCGACCGCACGCTGGCAGGGCCAGCGCCCGGGCTTCGATCCGGATCTTTGGATCGAGACCATCAGCTACAAGGAAACCCGCGAGTACGTGGCCCGCGTGCTGGCCTTCAGCGTGATCTACGACTGGCGCCTCAATGGTGATGCGCTGCCGCTGAGCGACCGCCTGATGGGCCGCCTGGTCGACAAGCGCAAGAACTTCAGCTGCGCGGCCGACGCCGAGCAGGGCGGCGATTGATCACCCGCCTTCTGTAGAGCCGAGCCCACGCTCGGCTGCTGTTCTGTCCGGTAGCGCTACCGCCTGAGCAGCCGAGCATGGGCTCGGCTCTACAAGTCGGGCATGCGATGATCCCGACCATGAAGATCTATCTTGTCGGCGGCGCCGTGCGCGACCGCCTGCTGCAGCGCCCTGCCGGCGACCATGACTGGGTGGTGGTCGGTGCCACGCCCGCGCAGATGGAAGCACAGGGCTACACCGCCGTCGGCCGTGATTTCCCGGTGTTCCTGCATCCGAAGACCGGTGAGGAATACGCGCTGGCGCGCACCGAGCGCAAATCCGGCCGCGGCTATCGCGGCTTCGTGGTCGATGCCGATCCGGCGGTGACGCTGGAAGAGGACCTGCAGCGCCGCGACTTCACCATCAATGCGATTGCCTGCGACGAAGACACCGGCACGCTGGTCGATCCCTATGGCGGTGTCCGTGACCTGGAACAGCGCGTGCTGCGCCATGTCGGGCCGGCCTTCGTCGAGGATCCGCTGCGCGTGCTGCGCGCGGCGCGCTTCATGGCCCGTTTTGCACCACTGGGCTTTACCGTCGCCGAAGAGACCATGGCACTGATGCGCGAGGTCGCCGCCAGCGGTGAACTGGACGCGCTGGTGCCGGAACGCGTCTGGCAGGAACTGCGCAAGGCGCTGGTCAGTGAACGGCCCTCCGCCTTCCTGCGCACGCTGCACGATGCGCAGGCACTGGGCCCAATCCTGCCCGAACTGGAAGCACTGTACGGCGTACCGCAGCGTGCCGAATTCCACCCGGAAGTCGACACCGGCATCCACCAGGAAATGGTCAGCGACATGGCCGCGAAGCTCGCCCCCGGCGATGACCTGGTCGGCTTCGCTGCCCTCACCCACGATCTCGGCAAGGGCCTGACCCCGCCGGAGGAATGGCCGCGCCACATCATGCACGAGCAGCGCGGCATCAAGCCGTTGAAGGCACTGTGTGCGCGGTTGAAGATTCCCACCGAACACCAGCAGCTGGCCGAAGCGGTGTGCCGCGAGCACTTGAACGTGCACCGCATCGACGAACTGCGCGATGCCACCGTGCTGGAACTGCTGGGCCGCTGTGATGCGCTGCGCCGGCCGGAACGCGTGGCCCGCATCGCACTGTGCTGCGAGGCCGACAAGCGCGGCCGGCTCGGCTTCGAGGACGCCGACTACCCGCAGGGCGAAACACTCAAGCGCCTGCACCAGGCGGCGCTGTCAGTGCAGGCACGGGATCTGGATACGACACACCTGAAGGGGCCGGCCATCGGCGAAGCGCTGGCCAAGGCGCGGGTGAAAGCCATCGCCGCCGCCCGCTGAAGCACCTGGTGATGCCGGCTGCTGGCCGGCACCGATCGCCCGTCTATCGACGACGCTTACGCGAGAAGTGGTCGACAGCATGAGCACCCAACAAGATGGGTTGCATCAAGAGGAACAGCCATCCACCCAGCCGGAGTGTCTCCACCGGATTGAACCGGGTGATGAACGCAGCTACCAGTGCCAAACCCGCAACAAGGCCGACCTCATAGACCCACAGCGATCGGTTAGAACGCCTGCCCACGATGCTCCTCTCCATTGAACAGGACGCACTTGCAAGCCATCGCCGCCGTCCGGCACCACGGGTAGTGCCGGACGCTGGCCGGCAACCAGACACTCGCGGGATCAGTGCGCCATCCCACGGGTGATCGCCGCAGCCCGCTGCTTCAGCTGCGCCACCGCATCGGGAATCATCTCCATGCCCACGTCCAGGCCCGGGTTCAGCACCAGGCCGACGCCGTCGCCGATACCGGCCAGCAGCGCGTGCACCGCGATCGGCATGGCATGCGCAAACTGCGGCAGCTGCTCGTGCCACAGGCCCGCGCGCTCGGGGGCGGTGAACACCGCGAACATCGGCTCGCCGCTCTCGCTGGTCAGCACCAGCGGCGAGATGCTCTCGTCCCAGGCGCCATCTTCACCGATGGCCTTGTCCAGCAGCACGAACGCCGTCGAGGTCAGCAGGCCGTCGAGGAACTGCGACGCGGTCAGCGTGCCGTCCTGTGCCTGCAACAGGCGCACCTCGAGGTCGTTGAGGGGTTCGAACGGGGTGTCGTGGTCCATGGTCGGTTCCGGTACGTGATTGCAGGGCAGACTTTAGCAGGCCCGCTCCTCAACCGAGGAATCCATGCCGCCACAGCCAGCCCAACGCCGCCAGACCGGCCACCACCACCAGCATCAGCGGCAGGCCGAAGCGATGCCGCCACGGGATCGGCACCCCACCCAGCTGCTGGTCCATGGTGTCGGTGTCCAGCACCCAGCCGTGCCCGCACCGGGTGCAGGCCAGCTCATAACGGCGATGGTAGGTGAGGCCGAACAGCAGGTCGATGCGCGCCATCTTGTAGCGCAACTGGGGCGCGAACTCGGTTTCCGTCTGGCAGCGCAGGCAGTGGTGGGCCTCGGTGGGGCCGACCACCACCACCCGCTCCTGCTGGCCGATCAGGATCATGGATCAGCGGCCCTGGCAGGCGGGTTGGGCCAGCAGCCAGGCTTGGGCGGCGGCAAGGGTGGCCGGCCCGCTGGCCGTAGCCTGATCCGGCTGCATTCTGCCACCGTCGCCCTGCCCGTTACGATCGGTCATCACGTTGTGGGTCAACAACAAGGTGGTACCGTCCACCAGCGTCGTCGGTCGATTGCCAGTAGAAAAGCCTGCGCTGGGCTGACCGAAACTGCGACTCCCCGGTTGCCCTCGAAACGCGAGTGCCACTGCTTCGCCGGAGCTTGCAGTGCCTGCCCCCATCACCACCGCCACCGGCGCCGTGCCCGCACGCAACCGATACGCGCCCTGTCGTGAACGCAGCATCGAGGCATTGCCTTGCACGACTTCACCTTCCGCCTGCCGCCACCACAGCAATCCATCGGCACTACGGAAGGCGCCGATCAACGCCCCCTGCGTATCCGGCGTTCCATGCAGCAATGGCAACAAACCAAACAACATAGGCCACATGTTGCCACCACCATTGCTGCTTACATCCACTACCCAGCCGCACCGCGTGCCGTCATCCAGGCCAGCGATACGCCCCTGCAACGCCAGCGCGTAGACCTTGCGTGCTTCATAACGTTCTGATTCGTTGCGTTGCAGGTCTTCCACGAAGGGGCTCACCCGCAGCACGCCGATGCGGGGATTGGCATGATTGGGGGCAGCGAAGTCGGTCGCCTGACTGGCATTCAAGCGCTGAGCACGTTCGGAGCGCTGACGCTGCTCGCTTGGTGAAAACCAGCGGCCATGGCCTCCGCTGCTGCGTGCGGCGGCTTCATCCAGAACACGGCGCTGTTGCGCGCGGTCATCCCCTGCCGCGTTCAGGCGCGCGCGCACGTCGTTCCAATCTACGCGGCGACGGTACAAGGACTGGGTTTCCAACAACTGCAGCATCTGCTCACGCGCTTCCGGCGACGGCAGCTCCACTGTCTCCTCTGCAACTGCGGCCGAAGATGAAAGCAGCAGCGTGGTGAGCATGGCGGCACGGACATTCCTTAGGTCCAGCATCGACGACTCCTTGTCATGTATCGAAGCCGTAGGATAGCCGCGGTGGGATCGATCTCGCCACGCGCTAGTGTTCTGTGGAGCCGAGCCTATGCTCGGCTTGGGGAAATTGCGACTGAAGCAGCCGAGCATGGCTCGGCTCTACAGAGTCATGACGGCGGCAGGGTTCGTGTCGACCAAGGTCGACACCCACCAGAGCGGGTCATGCCGCCGGGCATGGCCCGGCGCTACCAGTCCGCGCGCAGGCCGATGTTGCCTTCGATGATGCGGCGCTTCTCATTGCGGTCACCGCCCAGCTCGCGCGTGTAGTCGGCCACCGCGTACGCGCTGATGGTGCGGTTGAAGCGCCCTACCACGCCGACACCGGCTTCGAGCGCGCGTGAGCGCTGCGAATTGATGATCGTGTCGTCGTCGAAGCGGATGCGGTCCTCGCCGGAACGACCATGCCAGCAATTCAGCTTGAAATACGGCTGCCAGCCGTTGTCGGCCAGCTGGTAGTCGCCGGCCAGACGCAGGCCGATGCGGCCGGTCCAGGCGTTGTCGTTGTCGAAGCGCACGCTCGATACCTCATCGCGGCGGTCGTCCAGCGAGGTGCGCTGCCAGATCACCTGTACCTGTGGCTCCAACCACCACGCCGACTGCCCAAACCGCAGCAGCGGCTTGCCCGCCTCCACCGACACGCTGGTGCCATCGCCCTTAATGCCGAAGCCGAGCCCACGCGAGGAACGCACGCGGCCGTCGTAGCGGCTCTGCATCGCCACAGCATCGATGTAGCCGCCACCGCTGTCGGTGAAGGTCCAGTACAGGCCCACGTGCTTGTCGTCCAGGCGGTTCTGGCCCACCTGCACGTTCTCCCAGCCCAGTGCCAGACCCGTGGTCTTGCCCTGCGCGCGGGTGCGGCCGACGAACACGCCGATCTGGTTGCGGTGGTTGTCGGAGGCCGCAGCCCACACGTCGAGGCCGGCCTGCAGGCCCATCACATCGCCATCGAAGCCGGGCTGCGCATCCCCCTTCCAGTGGATCTCGCTGCTCTGCCCCACCAACCGGCCCCAGGCGGTGCGGAATGCGCCCTGGTTGTACAGCAGGCGCTGCTCGCCCTGCCGCTCGTGGAAGGTACCGAGGCTGGCCAGCGAGGTCTCGCGCAGCAGCGGCGGCACCACGGCATAGGTGGCAGTCTCCACGCGGTACAGCGGCACCACTGCGCCCTCGGCGGGGCGTGCACCCGGCGTCGGCGGGGCACCGGTTCCGGGCAGCGCACCGCCGGCCACCGGCACGTCCGGCACGGCCGGATCGCTGGGCGGCGCCACCGGCGCGGGTTCCGGTGGCGGTGGTGGCGGCGCGGTCTCGCCCGCGGTCAGATCCGGATCGGTGGCGCCTTCGGGCGGCGGCGGCGGTGCCGGGGTGATCGGCGGCGGTGGGGCCACTGGAGGCGTCAGCGGTGGCGGTGTCGCGCTGCCGCCACCGTTGGGTGCTGGCGTCGGCCCGGTCACCAGCGTCGAACGCAGGTACCAGTTCTCGGCGGTACCGGCACTGACACCGCCCTTGAACAGGTAGTACTCGTAGGCACCGGCCGCCACCGGTGCGAACAGCGAAAACGCACCCGGCGCGGTGCGGCCGCCATTCAAGGCCTGCACCACCAGGATGCCATCGGCCAGCGTGGCGGCGCCGCTGCCGCCGGCATTGAGCACGCCGATGCCGGTGGTCCCGGTGGCAGTACCGCCGTCGATCACCAGACGGTCGCTGGTGGAGTTGTCTGCGCCCAGCACGGTACGCAGGTAAAGGCCACCGCCATCGCCTCGATAATTGCCACGCACGGTGAACACGTCGCCCGCGCCGGTACCGGTCAGGTCGATGCGCCCGGCATTGACCATCTCCACCAGTGCGCCACTGTTGAACGGACGGATGGCATGGCCGCCACTGCCCGCATACACGGTACTGGTGTCATCCACGGTGAGCGTGCCGGTGCCGGTTGCGCTGTCGCCCAGCACCAGGTCGCCATCGAAGCTCAGCTCGGTGCTGTTGGTCAGGCTGATCGTCTCCCAGTTCTGGAAGCGGCCCACGCCCGTGGTCTTGACGTTGCTGAGGTTGAGCTGGTCGATGCCACTGCCGCCGTCGAACAGCGGCACCGCACCTAGGTTGCCCTGGTTGAGGTTGCTGAGGTTGGCCACGTCGTTGTCCGGGCCCATGTCGATCGCGCCGTAGACGATGCCGCCGCCATTCCAGTTGAAGGTGTCATCGCCGGTACTGAGCAGTACCTGCCCGCGCACGGTGCCGTCGGTAATGGTCACGCTGTCGTTGCCGCCGCTGACGCTTATGTTGCCGCCGATGTAGGCGGTACCCGAGATGATGATGGTATCGGTGTCGAAACCGGTCACCACATTGCCATCCACGGTGCCGCCGGACTGGTCCCACAGGTTCTTGTCCAGCTTCATGTTGACGCGGCCGATGCGGCCACCGGTCATCCACGCCTGGTCGCCATCCTCGAACGCGCCGATGATGCGGCCACCGCTCATGCGGAAGGTATCGATGTTGTCGCCCTGCTGCAGCGCGCCGACCGTGCCGCCACTCATGACGAAATCATCGCGGCCACTGCCCTGCGCTACCAGGCCGGTGACGGTGCCGCCGGTGACGGTCATCTGGTCATCGCCGTTGCCCTGGTCGACGCTGTCGATGGTGCCATTGCCCAGCAGCAGCACATCGTTGCCATCCCCTTGCAGGACGCCGCCGCTGATGCTGCCGGCCTGCATGTCCAGGCGGTCGTTGCCTGAATCGAACTGTACGCCGGTGCGCCCGCTGATCGTACCGCGGTTGACCAGCACGCTGTCGCCCGCACCGACGAACTGCAGGGCGGTGTTGTTGCCGGTGCTGATGCTGCCCGCATTTTCGACACGGCTGCCGCCACCGAGCTGGACCGCCACACCGCCCACCGAACTGATCGTGCCCAGGTTGGACAACAGGTGCCCGCCTGCGCCGACCAGCGAGATTGCGCTTACGCCGCCGCTCTGTTGCAGCTGTGCGCCGCTGGCGACAGTGACGGTGATGCCGGCCGCGCCATTGGCGGTGATGGGAACAGTCTGCGGGTTCGGCGCATTGGCGTCGCAGGTGACCGTCTGGCCGGCGACGGGGGCGGCGCTGTCACAGCCGGCCCAGGCGACGCTGGCACTCAGCAGCATGACGGACGGGACAGCCAGGGCCTGCAGCACGGAAACGGTGAGGCGGCGCGGACGAAAAGCGTGTGGAACGGCACGGGACATACAGCACTCCTGGAAAAGGGATCAGGAACTGCGGATATGCGGTACTGCGCAGGCAGTCTGCCGTGTGGTGAACGGTTTCGATAGGTGAAATTGCGTGGCGGCCATCACAGTTCAGTTGCGAACTTGATCGGCCATCACGGCACCTCTACGTGGCTGAAATTATTCATCTTTGCAGCGGTCACAGGCCGCGCGGAGAGCATCCACGCATGGCGTGGATGAGGTGCCATCAGATCTTCAGATAGATCTTCCGCCGGTCCAGCCACCATGCCACGCCCCACCACAGCGCGACAAACACCAGCGCCTGCAGCATGGACGCCAGCTCCAGCGCCTGCGGCATTGCGGTGGCCAGTCGCTGCCAGACCCACCCCCAAACCCCGGTAGCCATCAGCACCACCGACATCACCGATGCGCCCAGATACGCCGTGATCGCATTGACGCCGAAGCGCCGGCCCAGCGCCGGCCAGCCCTCCTGGTCGATCAACAGGTGGCCCAGCCACAGCGCCAGCGCCGCCAGGCCACCGGTCCACAGCACGTAGCTGGGCGTCCACAGCTGCTTGTTCAACGGGAGCACCACCGCCAGCAGCAGGCCCAACACCGCAGTCGCCACACCCAGCCCAGCCAGCGCCGCGGCACGTCCGCTGCGCAGCAGGCCTCCGGCCAACAGCCCGAGCAAGGTACTGGCCAGCGCGCCCAGCGTGCTCAGCAATCCTTCCGGGTCATGGCCCAGCCCGGCATCGGCGTGCCATTGATAGATCCACGGCGCGAACAACGCGGTATCCAGGCGGCTGGCCGGGTTGGTCCATGGCGCCAGGTCACCGATGCCCAGCAGCAACACGGTGTACCCCACCAGCAGCGCGATCAGAGCGCCCACCTGCACGCGCGGCCGCGCGTAGACCGCCAGCACGCCCACCAACGCCGCACACACCGCGATGCGTTGCAGCACGCCCCAGATGCGGAAGTGATGGGTATCCAACGCCCACCAGATCAGCAGGTGCAGCAGCGCACCGGCCAGCAGGATGCGCAGCGCGCGCTCCAGCACGCCGCGCGCCAGTGCAGGTCGCGCCGACACGTCCAGCGCGCGCGGCGCTACGCTGAACGCCATCGACACGCCCACCAGGAACAGGAAGAACGGGAACACCAGATCGGTGGGCGTGCAGCCATGCCATTCCGAATGGCGCAGCGGTGCGAACACCGCACTCCAGTCGCCCGGGTTGTTGACCAGCAGCATCGCCGCCACGGTGATGCCACGCAGGGCGTCGATCGAGCCCAGTCGGCGTGGCGGCGTCGCGTTCATCAGGCGGCCTCGTACTGTCCGGCAATCCAGGTGCCACGCACCTGCAGGGCATCATCCAGCAGCACCAGGTCGGCCTGGTAGCCCTCGGCGATGTGCCCCAGGCGGTCGTCGACGTTGAGGAACTGCGCCGGGTAAGTCGAGGCCATGCGTGCGGCTTCGGCCAGCGGCTGGCCGAGCAGCTGCACGGTGTTGCGCACGGCGGTGGCCATGTCCAGCGCCGAGCCGGCCAGCGAACCGGCGGCATTGCGCACCACGCCGTCGATGGCGGTGATGGTTTCGCCGTAGAGCACGTAGCTGGGATCATCGGCACCGACCGGCGGCATCGCATCGGTCACCAGCAGCAGGCGGCCGCGCGGCTTGGCCGCCAGCGCCACGCGCAGGCTGGCCGGATGCACATGCACGCCATCGACAATGATGCCGATCCAGCTGTCGCGGTCTTCCAGCGCAGCGCCCACCGCACCGGGCTCACGGCCCTGCAGCGGCGACATCGCGTTGTACAGATGGGTGAAGCCACGCACCCCAGCATCCAGTCCGGCACGAATCTCTTCGTACGTGCCAGCAGTGTGGCCAGCAGCAACGATCACGCCACGCTCGACCAGCGCGCGGATCGTCTCCAGCGGCACGCGTTCCGGCGCCAGCGTCAGCAGGGTCACGCCGTTGTCGAGCGATGCCGCCAGCGCGATCTCGTCTTCATCCGGCACGCGGAACTTGCTGGCATCGTGCGTGCCCTTGCGCGCCGGCGCGATGTACGGGCCTTCCAGGTGGATGCCGATCACGCCCGGCACGCCCTGCGCGATGGCCTCGCGCATCGCACCGATGGCTTCGCGCATCACCTCCACGTCATCGCTGATCAGCGTCGGCAGCATCGCGGTGGTACCGAAACGACGATGCGCCTGCGCAATGGTGCGCAGCGCCGCCACGTCCGGCGTGTTGTTGAACAGCGCGCCGCCACCACCATTGACCTGCACGTCGATGAAGCCGGGCAGCAGCCAGCCACCGCCCAGGTCCACCTGCTCGGCAGCGTGGCCGAGCTGCGGCGCGGCATCGGGCAGCAGCGCGCTGATGCGGCCCTCTTCGATCACCACTGCCAGATCGTCGCGGAACTCATCGCCCGCCAGGATGCGGGCATTGCGCAGCACGGTTGCCATCACACCGTCTCCGTCACCTTGTTCAGGTGCGGCGGCAGGTCCGGGTTGAAGCCACGACGCAATGCCAGCGCATTGATTGCGCGGTAGAAGCTCTGCACGGTCAACAACGGTGCGCACAACGGATGCGGCGCTGCAGCCACCGGCAGGTTGCCGCCGGCCCCGGCCAGCCACACCTGCGCGCCCCGGGCAGAAAATTCCTCGACCACCGCGCGGGTGCCGGCGCCAGTTTCATCGGGCTGCGCGAAGGCCAGCACCGGGAATCCACGGTCAACCAGCGCCATCGGGCCGTGCTTGACCTCGGCCGAGCTGTAGGCTTCGGCATGCAGGCTGCAGGTTTCCTTGAACTTCAGCGCCGCTTCCTGGGCCGCCCCCAAGCCCAGGCCACGGCCGAGCACGAACAGGTTGGTGGCCTCGACCAGGCCTTCGGTCACCGCGCTCCAGTCGCACTGCCACGCCTCACGCAGCGCGTCGGGCAGCAGGTCCAGCGCCGCACGCAGGCTGCTGTCCTGCTTCCAGTACGCGGCCAGCTGCAGCAGCGCGGCCAGCGACGCCAGGTAGCTCTTGGTCGCCGCCACGCTCTTTTCGGCACCCGCGTGCAGCGGAATGACCGTGTCGGCCAGCTGCGCCAGAGGTGAATCCTCGACGTTGACCAGCGCGATCACGCGCGCACCGGCCGCCTTGGCGGCCTCGGCGTTGCGCAGCAGGTCCGGGCTCTTGCCCGACTGCGAGATGACGATGAACAGTGCGCCGCGCAGCTGCAATGGTGCGGCGTAGACCGACCCCACCGATGGCGAGGCCGACGCGACCACCAGGCCCAGCTGGGTTTCCAGCAGATACTTGCCATAGGTGGCGGCGTGGTCGGAGCTGCCGCGTGCACAGGTGACCACGAACGGCGGCGGTGCAGCACGCAGGCTGGCGGCCAGGGTTTCCATGGTGGCGTGGTTGCGCGAGAACTGGCGCGCGACCACGTCGGCCGCTTCAGCGGCCTCGGCGAACATCAGGGTGGACGTGGGGTCTGACAGCGACATGGCAGGCTCAGGCAGGATCGGAAGGAAGGGGGCGTGCGCCGGCGGGGCGCATCGGCGCGGTCGAACCACGCACCACCAGCTGCGGCACGAAGCCCTGGTTGTGCAGCGGCGCCGGCGCGTCGTCGTAGGCATCGCTGCGCAGCTGGGCGATCAGCAGGCGCGCGGCATGGCGGGCGATGTCCTCGGTGGCCTGCTTGGCGGTGGTCAGCGGCGGCCAGGACTGGCGCGAGAACGGGCTGTCCTCGAAGCCGGCAATGGACAGGTCGTAGGGCACGTTCATGCCGGCCGACTTGGCGGCGGCCAGCACGCCGGCAGCGATTTCGTCGTTGGAACCGAAGATGGCGGTGGGCGGCTCGCGCAGCGCCAGCAGGCGGCGCGCGCCGCGGAAACCGTCATCGAAGGTGTAGTCGCCCTGCACCACCAGGTGCTTGTCCACGGTCATGCCGTAGTCCTTCAGCGCGGCTTCGTAACCGGCGTAACGCTCGCCCGAAGACCGGTGCGAGCTGCCGCCCCAGAGGAAGCCGATGCGCTGGTGGCCCAGCTGGATCAGGTGCTCGGTGATCTCGTAGGCGGCCTCGCGGTCGTCGACGAACACACAGGCGCCATCGGCCGGGTCTTCGGTGGCGGCGATGATGCGCACCAGCTTGATGCCGCGCGCGGTCAGCGCCTGGATCAGGTCGCGGCGCTCGGACATCGGTGCGGTCAGCACCAGCCCGGCCAGGCGCGAACGCTGCACCCAGTCGGCCAGTTCATCGGCCAGCAGCGGCGAGCTGGAATCGCAGGGATGGATCTGCAGCCCGAACCCGGTCTCGCGGCAGGCGGCGAGCACGCCATTCTGCACGCCGATGATGTGGTACGGGTTCGGGTTGTCGTAGACCAGCCCGATTACGAAGGTAGTGCCGCTGCGCAGGTTGCGCGCGGACGGATCGGGTTCATAGTCGAGCTCGGCAATGGCACGCAGCACCCGCGCGCGGGTGGCCTGCATCACCGAGGGCTCGTTGTTGATCACGCGCGAGACCGTCTTCAGCGAGACCTTGGCTTTCTCCGCAACGTCCTTGATGGTCGCTCTGCGCATGGGTTTTCCCTGGGGTTGGCTGCCGTCCATCATCGCCGATCAGGCCTTGTCCTGCGGCAGGCCGGCGCGATGGCCGATCACCGAATAGAACAGGATGTACAGGTAGCACGGCACCATCAGCAGCACGAACACCAGCTGGAAGTCGATGTGCTGCTTGAGCACGGCGAACAGCTGCGGAATGATCGCGCCGCCGGCGATACCCATCACCAGCAGGGCCGAGCCGGTCTCGGTGAAGCGGCCCAGGCCGCGGATCGCCAGCGGAAAGATCGCCGGCCACATCATGGCATTGGCGAAGCCCAGCAGGGCCACGAAGGCCACCGATACGTAGCCGTGGGTGGCCCAGGCGCCGAGGCAGAACACCACGCCCAGCACCGCCGAAATGGTCAGGTAGCGCGACTGCGAAACCACCTTGGGGATCACCAGCAGGCCGACCACGTAGCCGATGAGCATCGCGCCGAGGGTGAGCGAGGTGAACATCTTGGTCTGGTCCAGCGGCAGGTCGAAACCATGACCGTAGGTACCGATCGCATCACCGGCCATCACTTCCACGCCGACGTAGACGAACAGGCAGAGCACGCCCAGCCACAGGTGCGGGAACTGGAAGATGCTGCTGCGCTCGGCTGCGCCGGCGGTCGTCGGGGTGGCGTTGGCCTCGGAGGACTTGATCTCCGGCAGCGGCGAGAACAATACGGCGACGGCCAGCAGTACCAGCAGGCCCGCCATGGCCAGGTACGGCGCATGGATCTTGGCGGCGAACTCATTGAGCAGGGCCACTTTGGTGACCGCGTCGGCCGCCTGTACCTGCTTGTCCAGGTCACCGATGCCATGCAGTACCAGGGTGCCGATCAGCACCGGCGCCAGCATGCCGGCGATCTTGTTGCAGATGCCCATCAGCGCGATGCGACGCGCTGCGGTCTCGATCGGGCCGAGGATGGAGATGTAGGGATTGATCGCCGTCTGCAGCAGGGCCAGGCCGCTGCCGATCACGAACAGGCCGCCGAGCGCGCCCGGATACCAGCGCTGGGTGGCGAATTCACCGAACAGCGCGGCACCACCGGCCATCACCAGCAGGCTCAGGCTCAGGCCCTTCTTCATGCCGGTGCGGCGCAGGATCCAGGACGCCGGCAGGGCCAGGAAGAAATAGGACAGGTAGAACACCATCAGCACCAGGAAGGCGCCGACCTCGCTGAGTTCGAAGGCCAACTTGACAAAGGTGATCAGCGGGCCGTTGAGCCAGGTGAAGAAGCCGATCAGGAAGAACAACACGCCAACGATGGCGATGGAGGTGGCCACGTTCGGGCGCGCGCTTGCAGCGGGGACGGCGGACATCAGGAGGGCTCCTGCGGCGACGGCCGCAGAACGCGGCGTCGGAGAGTGGCTGGGAACAACGTTGTCACATTCTTTCGATGGACAGCCGCGGTTTGTCAACTTCCACGCGCAGCCCTGTGAACCTCGTGCTGCACTGCGCAAGTCCACCGCGGTACGCTCCGCTGAATGCGCGGCAGTCCTAGAGCCACGTGCGGCAATGGTTCCCACGTGAAACCCACACTCACACCATGTAAACGTTTACTGCACGCCGCGTTCGTTGCAACGCAGCAACGAAAGTGTCACGAACTCGTTGACATCGTTGTCAGCGCGGTTACAGACTCCGCCACAATCGCCGCCCCGGTTCCGGGCCGGCCCCACCTGACAGCAGGAGCCCGCGTGACCGCCAGCCACCCCGCCCCGGCCCATGTCCTGTCCCGCGTTGCGCCCTCGTTCCTGGCCGCCGACGTCGGTGGCACCCATGTGCGCGTGGCCCGGGTCCAGGCCAGCGGCGATGCCGCCCACCCGGTGCAGGTGCTGGAGTACCGCAAGTACCGCAACGCCGACCATGCCGGTCTCAGCGCGATCCTGTCCGACTTCCTGGGCGAAGGCCCGCGGCCCACGCACTGCGTGGTCGCCAGCGCCGGCTACGCCCGCGAGGACGGCACCGTGATCACCGCCAACCTGCCGTGGCCGCTGTCGGCGCGCCAGGTGGAAGCCGACGTCGGCCTGCAGCGGGTCTACATCGTCAACGACTTCGAAGCAGTGGCCTACGCCGCCGCGCAGGTGGACGCCAGTGGCGTGCTGCACCTGTGCGGGCCGGAAAGCGCCGCACGCGGTCCGACCCTGGTGGTCGGCCCCGGTACCGGTCTGGGCGCCGCGCTGTGGATCCCCACCGCGCACGGCCCGGTGGTTCTGCCCACCGAGGCCGGCCAGCCGACTCTGGCGGCCAGCACCGAACTGGAAATGGCCATCGTCCGCCACATGCAGCGCGACCGCGCGCACGTGTCGATCGAGCATGCGATCTCCGGCCCCGGCCTGATGAACCTGTACCGTGCGGTGTGTGCACTGCAGGGGCAGGCGCCGACCCTGGCAAGCCCCGACGCAGTCACCGCCGCCGCCATGGCCGATACCGATGCGCATGCGCGCCAGGCGCTGGACGTGTTCTGTGGCCTGCTCGGCAGCACCATCGGCGACATGGCGCTGTTCTACGGCGCCCACGGTGGCGTCTACCTGGCCGGCGGCATCCTGCCGCAGATCCGCGAATACCTGCACGCCAGCACCTTCGTCGAACGCTACCTGCAGAAGGGGCCGATGGGCGAAGCGCTGGCACGCATCCCGGTGAAGGTCGTCGAACACGGCCAGCTGGGCGTGGTCGGCGCTGCCAGCTGGTACCTGCAGCAATCGGCCGCCTGACACCGCAACAGGCTTCAACGCAATCGCAGCACGCAGTACGTGGCACGCCAACGCACGGGACTTCGCCGCCGCCCCGCGCATGTCATCGCAACCGTAACCGAACACCGCCGCCGGCACCCAATCGAGTGATGAGGAGAGACATCATGAACACCCGCAAGACCCTGCTTTCGGCCGCCATCGTCAGCTGCATCGCCTTCAGTGCGCACGCGCAGCAGGCGGCCCCGACCGCCACCGATCTGGACACCGTGACCGTTACCGGCATCCGTGGCTCGATGGAAAAGTCGCTGGACACCAAGCGCGAAGCCAATGCGCGCGTGGAAGTGGTCACTGCCGAAGACGTGGGCAAGCTGCCCGCGCACAATGTTGCCGATACCCTGCAGCGCCTGCCGGGCGTGAACATCAGCTCGTCCAGCGCCGACGAAGGTGGCTTCGATGAAGCCGACCGTGTCAGCCTGCGCGGCACCAGCCCGAGCCTGACCCAGACCCTGATCAACGGCCACAGCGTCGGCTCGGCCGACTGGTTCGTGCTCAGCCAAGGTAGCAATGTCGGCCGCAGCGTCAGCTACACCCTGCTGCCGTCGGAACTGGTGCGCTCGGTGGAGGTGAACAAGTCCTCGCAGGCCAAGCTGCAGGACGGCGGCACCACCGGCACCGTCAACATCCTCACCCGCAAGCCGCTGGAATTTTCCAAGCAGATCACCGCTGAAGCCTCGATCGGCGCGGTGCGCTCGGACCAGGCCAAGTCGACCGACCCGCAGCTGTCGGGCCTGTTCAACTACAAGAACGACGACGGCACCTTCGGCGTGATGGTGCAGGGGTTCAGCCAGAAGCGTGAACTGCGTCGTGAAGCGCAGGAAATCCCGTCGGGCTTCTTCAAGATCGACCCGAACGGCACTGTAGCCAAGTCCAACCCGGACCTGGCCGGTGTCTATGCGCCCGCCCTGCTCGGCTCGACCCTGTTCGAGCAGACCCGCGAGCGCAAGGGTGGCCTGATCTCACTGCAGTTCAAGCCGGCCGACAATCTGACGCTGGGCCTGGAAGGCTTCAGTTCCAAGATGGAAGCCAACAACTACAATCGCAACTTCATGTTGTGGGGTAGCAAGATCATGGGCGACGACAAGGACGACGCCGGCGTGATCACCCGCCCGGGCCAGGCCCCGCTGCCAGGCTATGTGGTCAAGGATGGCGTGCTGACCAACGCCAACTTCGCAGGCGTCGCCGGTACGCCGTACGCGGTGTACGACATGATCTACCGCGAGGCCACCGCCAAGAGCAACTACATCACCCTCGATGCCGACTGGCAGATCAACGACAGCCTCAACGCCAAGTTCCAGGCCGGCAGCACCAAGGGCACCGGCACCACGCCGCGCCAGTTCATCGCGGAAGTGACCGTGGCTGACGGCGGCGGCGCCAATTGGACCACCCACGGCAACGGTTCGCCGGTGGACTGGAACGTCGGCGGCGACATCAGCCCGAACGGCGTGACCAGCTTCGGCACCTGGGGCAACCAGGAAGTCACTGCCGAAGACAAGGAAAAGTGGTTCACGGCGGACTTCAATCAGTACTTCAACGATGGCGGCGTGCTGAACTCGCTCGACTTCGGCGTGCGCTATGCCGACCACAAGCGCGAGGCGCTGTCGCCGGAAGGGGCAACGCCGGGCGCGATCTGGGACGCACTGAAGGGCGCCCCCACCGGCAGCTTCCCGGGTGGCTTCGCCGGCGGCATCGGCGGCAATTTCCCGCGCAACATCTGGTACTACACCCCCGGTGCGCTGAAGGACGCAGTGCTCAACAACTCCACCTGGCTGGCCGGCAATGACGGCCCGACCGGTCGCCACAACTATGGCGCCGAGTGGAAGGTGGCCGAAAAGAACTTCGCCGGCTATGTCCAGGCCAACTTCAGCGGCGACCGTTGGAGCGGCAACGTCGGCCTGCGCTACGTCAACATCAAGCAGGACATCGACACCTACCAGGCGGTCAGCGATATCGCCAACGCCGACGTCAGCAGCCTGTTCGGCAAATGGAAGGCGCTGTCGTTCGAAAACAAGCACGACCGCATCCTGCCCAGCGCGAACCTGAAGTTCGATCTGGCCGATGACCTGGTGTTCCGCTTCGCCGCGTCGCAGACCCAGACCCTGCCGGACTTCTCGGCACTGGGCGCATCGTCCTGGGGTTCGGACCTGACCAAGGTCGGCGGTGGCGGCAACCCGAAGCTGAAGCCGGTGCTGTCGACCAACTTCGACGCCAACCTGGAGTGGTACTTCATGCCGCGCGGCCTGGTGTCGCTGGGCGCGTACTCGATGAACCTGAAGGACTACGTGGCCTTCGGCACCCAGACCCAGATGCTGTACAGCGAGCTGAGCAACCAGCTGGAGGCCTACCAGGTCGCCGTGCCGGTCAACGCCGACGGCAAGGTCTACGGCATGGAGTTCGCCTACGAACAGCCGCTGGGTGAGAACTTCGGCCTGAACGCCAACTACACCTACGCCGACGGCAGCACCTCCCACACCTGGGAAGACGGCAGCAACAACCTGCTGGGTACCTCGAAGAACACCTACAACGTGGGTGCCTACTTCGAGAATGATACCTTCGGTGCGCGCGTCAGCTACACCTACCGGTCCTCGTTCCTGATCGGTCTGAAGGGCGCGAGCCCGTACTACCAGGATGATTTCGGCACACTGTCGCTGTCGCTCAGCTACAAGGCGACCGACTGGATGAGCGTGAGCTTCGATGCACTGAACCTCAACAACCCGACCCTGAAGTACTACCAGAGCGCCTCGATCCCGAGCGCGTTCTATGAGAACGGTCGCCAGTACTACCTCAACTTCCGCTTCAAGTACTGATCCAGCGGCGGCAACATCGCCGAGTCGTGCACGCACGCCGGGCCTGGTCATTCCGGGCCCGGCGTTTTTCATGTATAGCGTTCATCGCACCGTTCCAAGGAGTCGTTCCGATGGTCAAGCCTTCCCGCGCCCGGATGCGCAGCGCGCTGCTGGGCAGCCTGATTGCCCTGCTGCCGGCACTGCCGGCACTGCCGGCGCTGGCCGCCGATCCCACGCCGGCCACCGAAGCACCCGGCCCGCAGCTACGCACCGGCAGCCTGATGCTGATTCCCGCGCCAGCCACCGTGCAGCGCGGCCAGGGCAGCGGCATCACCGTACGCGCCGATACCGCGCTGCACGCCGAAGGCGAAGCCGCGCAGCACGTCGCCACCCAGTTCACCGACCTGCTGGCGCGCAGTGGCGGTCCGCGCCTTACGCCGGCCAAGGGCAAGACGGCAGCCGCCCCGGGCGGCATACGCTTCCAGATCGTGCCCACCTTCCGTGACAGCGGCGAGAGCTACACGCTGGAAAGCACCGCGCAGGGCGTGGTGATCCAGGCCGGCAACGAAACCGGCCTGTTCTACGGCGCGACCACGCTTGCCCAGCTGGCCACGGGCGGAAGCAACGGCGTGCTTCCCGCGGTGCAGATCCAGGACGCGCCGCGCTTCAGCTGGCGCGGTTTCATGCTCGACTCGGCACGGCATTTCCAGAGCCTGGACGAGATCAAGCGCGTGCTCGATGCGATGGCCGCGCACAAGCTCAATACCTTCCACTGGCACCTGACCGATGACCAGGGCTGGCGCATGGAGATCAAGCGCTACCCCAAGCTGACCGAGGTGGGAAGCTGCCGCCTGCCGGCGGGTGATGGCGGCGTCGATCCGGCCAATGGCCAGGAGCATCCGTACTGCGGCTTCTACACGCAGGAGCAGATCCGCGAAGTGATCGCCTATGCCGCCAAGCTGCATATCCAGGTGATTCCGGAAATCGACGTGCCCGGCCATGCCACCGCCGCGATTGCCGCGTACCCGGAACTGGGTTCGATCGACACCCCGCTGAAGCCGATCAGTGAATGGGGCGTGTTCCCGAACCTGTTCAACGTGGAAGACAGCACCGTCACCTTCCTCGAGAACGTGCTGGAAGAAGTGATCGAACTGTTCCCTGCGAAGTACGTGCACGTGGGCGGCGACGAGGCAGTCAAGGACCAGTGGGAAGCCTCGAAGCAGGTGCAGCAGCGCATGCGTGCACTGGGCATCAAGGATGAAATGGCCATGCAGAGCCACATCATCAAGCGCCTGGAGACCTTCCTGGAGAAGCACGACCGGCGCCTGATCGGGTGGGACGAAATCCTCGAAGGCGGCCTGCCACCGCAGGCCACGGTGATGTCGTGGCAGGGCACCGAAGGTGGCCTGGCCGCGGCCAGTGCTGGCCATGACGTGGTCATGTCGCCGGTGGGCTACCTCTATCTGGATTACCTGCAGACGGCCTCGCCGAACGAACCGCCGGGCCGCCCGGCCCAGGTCAACCTCGGCAAGCTGTACAACTACGAGCCGGTGCCGGCCGAGCTGGCGGCCGACAAGCGCCAGCACATTCTCGGTCTGCAGGCCAACATGTTCACCGAGCACACGCGCACCTACGCACGCCTGCAGCACAACCTGTTCCCGCGCCTGGCGGCAGTGGCCGAGACCGGCTGGAGCACGCCGGAACATCGCGACTTCCGCGATTTCCTCGCGCGCCTGCCCGCGCAGCTGCAGCGCTACCGCGCCTGGGGCCTGGCCTACGCGCAGACCCCGTTCGAAGTGGGCGTGGACTACACCAACAACCGCGCCGCCAACACGGTGACCGTATCGCTGGCCAATCCGCTGGGCTATGAAGTGCGCTACAGCACCGATGGCCAGCCGGTGACGGCGCAGTCGCCGCTGTACCAGCAGCCGCTGACCGCGCAGCTGCCCGCTACCGTGCAGACCGCCGCGTTCTACCAGGGCCAGATGCTGGCGGCGAAGCCGACGGTCGCGGCGTTCAGCGCACAATCGCTGCTCAGCCGCCGCAGCGATGAGCTGCTCAGCTGCGTGGGCAAGAAGGGGCTGGTGCTGCGCCTGGAGGACGATGGTCCGCGCGAAGGAAACCGCGCGGTGTTCAACGTGGATATCTTCCAGCCCTGCTGGCGCTGGCCGCAGGCGCAGCTGGACGGCGTCGGCAGCGTGGAAGTCCGTGCCGGGCGCATCCCCTATTACTTCCAGCTGGCCCACGACGAGCCGAAGCGTCGCTTCGAAAAAGCGAGGCGCGCGCATGGCGAGATGCAGGTGCGTCGCGGAGATTGCAGCGGCAAGGTGCTGGCCGAAGTACCGCTGCCGGCCACGCCCGATGCCGATGGCTTCGTGACGCTGCGTGCGGCGCTGCCGAAGGGCACCGCTGGCAACGGCGATCTGTGCATCAACTTCACCGGCGACACGCGCCCGGCGATGTGGGTGCTGGATGAGGTCACGCTCATGTAGGTGCCAACCTTGGTTGACGCTTTGCGGCCGGATCCACGCATCGCGTGGATCTACTGTAGAGCCGAGCCCATGCTCGGCTTTCCGGTTGAAAGGCAGCCGAGCATGGGCTCGGCTCTACAGGAACCTCACCCTCGCCAGCGCAGCAGCAGGTCGCGCAGCGGGGTCAGGGCCGTGACCATGCCGACCAGCACGCCCACCGTGTTGGCGATGGCGTCCATCGGGTCGGCCATGCGGTTGCTGGTCAGTGCGCCCTGCGCGAACTCGATGCCGATGCCCATCAACACCAGGGCCACGCCCACCCACAGCAGCGGCCTGCCGCGGCGGAACAGCTGCACAGCGCTGCCGGCCAGGATGAAGTAGGCGACGAAGTGCTCGCCCTTGTCGCTGTTTTCCGGCAACGGAATCGGCGGCGGTGGAATCAGGCAGACCACGATCACCAGCAGTACTGCCGTCGCCCACAGCCCGGCCCACAACCGCGGCCGCCGCAGCGGCTTGATCGCCGGCAACGCCTCGCTCACAGGCGCCAGCTCAGGTCACCCAGCTCGAAGGCCGGTTCGAAGTCGACGCCACGCTGCAGGCCGATGGCCTGGAAGCGCTCGCCCATCTCGGTCGGCAGGGTCAGCTTCTTTACCTGGTCGCGCAGCTGGATGCGGCCGACTTCATCGGTGCGCTCCTCGGCCAGCAGCAGCACCTGGTCCAGGCCGTTGCCGAGCAGGAAGCTGGCCTGGCTGCAGTAGCCGGCCAGCTCGAAACCGCCGTGCATGCCGGCCTCGGCCATCGCGGTGAAATCCACCGACGCGGTGATGTCCTGCAGGCCCGGCCAGCGGTGCACGTCGTTGTGCACGTGGTGGCGGTAGAACGCGCGCACGGTGCCCTCATCGCGGTCGTGCTGGTAGAACTCGCTGCGACTGTAGCCGTAGTCGACGAACAGCATCGCACCACGCTGCATGCCACCAGCCACCGCCTGCAGCCAGTACGGCAGCTGCGGCAACACTTCGGAACGGTAGCCCTCGGCGAAAGGCTTTTCCAGGTAGCGCTCGATATGGCGCACCGCACCGTTGAGCAGGATGTCGGCCGGCTGCGCACCACGGATGAAATTGCCTTCGGCGTCCAGCTCGACGGTTTCCTCGTAGACCTCGCCATCGCGGATCAGGAAGCGCGGGGTCGGCAGCGCGTCGATCACCTCGTTGGCGAACACCACGCCTTCCCAGTCCTCGTCGAACGGGCGGTCGACCCAGTCCACGCGCGCGGCCAGCTCGGCCGGCAGGTTCTGCTGCAGACGCTGCTGCTGGCGCTCGCGCAGATCGGCACTGGGTTCGAGGATGGCGTAGCGCGACGGCAGCGCATCCAGCTCGGCCAGGCGCAGCAGCACTGCCTCGGCGAAGGCGCCGGTGCCGCCGCCCAGCTCCAGCATCCGCGCCTGCGCGCCGAGCTGGGCGAACACCGGTGCAAGCGCATTGGCCACGCTGCCGGCAAACAGGCTGCCGAGCTCGGGCGCGGTGGTGAAGTCACCGCTGCCACCGAACTTGCTGGCGCCGGCGCTGTAATAGCCCCAGCCCGGGGTGTACAGGCACAGCTCCATGAAGCGCGAGAAGGGCATGGCCCCGCCCTGCGCGAGGATTTCAGCACGCAGGGCGGCCGCCAGCTGGTCGCTGTGGGCCAGGGCATCGGCTTCGGGCAGGGGGAAGGTGGGCTGCATGGCGTCTTCGAATGCGGTGACAATGTGCACAGGATAGCTGAGCCTTGGAGGACCCTCGATGAGCGATACCCACCCCGTGGTCCTGATCACCGGCAGCGCGCGCCGGATCGGCGCGGCCATCGCCCGCCAGTTCCACGCCTGTGGCTGGTCGGTGGTGCTACATGCCAACACCTCCAGCGCCGAACTGCAGCAGGCCGCGTTCGATTTCGACAATGTGCGGCCGGGCAGCGTGCTGGCCCTGCAGGCCGACCTGCGTGACGCCGACGCCCTGCCCGACCTGGTGGAACAGGCCGTTACCCACTTCGGCCGCCTGGACGCGCTGGTCAACAACGCCTCCAACTTCTTCCCCACCCCGCTCGGCCAGGTCACCGCCGAGGCGATGGACGCACTGTATGCAGTCAATGCACGTGCGCCGCTGCTGCTGTCACAAGCGGCGGCGCCCTACCTGCGCCGCCAGCAGGGCTGCATCGTCAACCTGACCGACCTGCACGGCACCGATCCGATGCGCGACCACATCGCCTACACCATGGCCAAGGCCGCGCTGGAGATGGCCACCCGCGCACTGGCACTGGAGCTGGCGCCGAAAGTGCGGGTCAACGCGGTGGCGCCGGGTGCGATCCTCTGGCCGGAACAGGGCAAGGACGATTTCGCCCGCGAGGCGCTGCTGGCGCGCACGCCGCTGGCGCGGATCGGCACGGTCGAGGAGATCGCCGAAGCGGTCTACTGGCTGGTGGCCGAAGCCAGCTTCGTCACCGGCCACACCCTGCGCGTGGATGGTGGGCGCACCGTCAGCTGAAATGTTGCCGGCCAGCGGCCGGCACCACCGGTAGCGGGGGGGGCC
>NZ_JAPTFO010000037.1:0-41855 GCF_030985515.1 Stenotrophomonas sp. Sm10 | reverse complement strand
GGGGGGGGGGGGTTGGCTGGGGGCGTGAGCCGCATGGGCCCGAGGCATGCCTCGGGCGGGTTGGGCCGGATGCCCAACCCCGGTCTTGCCGTGTGCGCAGGACAGTGCACACGAGCAAGCGGCGACCGAGCTTACATGGTCGTACTTGCAGCGGCCCCCAGACAATCCACCCGCCCGGCCAAACCAAGCATCACTGAAACCCTTACCACCGCAGAGGGGGCTCAGCCCGGTCGCCGGAAAACCTCAATATCCCGCCGCCTGCCCATCCTTGCGGCTCTCCGAAGCACCGTAGTAAACACCGGTCTCGGGATCACGCATGATCGCCTGGTACCCGCCATACGGGCCATCGGCGAACACGATGCGATGCCCCTTGCGCATCAACGCGCGCACCGTCTCGTACGGGAAGCCGGTTTCCAGATTCACTTCACCACCATCGGTCATCGCCGTGGCCTGACCCGTCGGTTCAGTCGAGCCTTCGTGCTGGATGCGCGGCGCATCACCGGCTTCCTGCAGATTCATGCCGAAGTCCACCAGGTTCATCACGATCTGCGCGTGGCCCTGCGGCTGCATCGCGCCGCCCATCACGCCGAAGCTGGCATACGGCTTGCCGCCCTTGGTGATGAACGCCGGAATGATGGTCTGGAAGGGGCGCTTGCCCGGCGCGTAGCCGTTGGGATGGTTCTTCTGCAGCACGAACATCTCGCCGCGGTCCTGCAGGATGAAACCCAGACCGGGCGGTGCCATGCCGCTGCCCATGCCACGGTAGTTGGACTGGATCAGCGAGACCATCATGCCGTCGGCGTCGGCCACGGTCATGTAGATCGTGTCGCCCTCCTCCAGCTGCTTCGGCGTGCCCGGCTGCACTTCCTTCAACGCCTTGTCCATCGAGATCAGCGCGCGGCGCTGCGCGGCGTATTCCTTGGAAATCAGCTTCTGCACCGGTGCCGGCTGGAACGCCATGTCGGCGTAGAAGCGTGCACGGTCGGCGAAGGCCAGCTTCTTCGCTTCAACGAACAGGTGCACATGCTCCGGTGAACCAAACGGGATCTTCGAGAAGTCGTAGCCTTCCAGCACGTTGAGGATCTGCAGCGCGGCTATGCCCTGGCTGTTCGGCGGCAGTTCCCACACGTCGTAGCCACGGTAGTTGCTGCTGACCGGTTCGACCCATTCGCCATGATGGTCAGCCATGTCCTGATAGCTCAGGTAGCCACCGTTGGCCTTGAAATAGTCGCCGATGGTGCGGGCGATGTCACCCTTGTAGAAGGCGTCGCGTCCGCCATCGGCGATCTTCTGCAGCGTGCTGGCCAGATTCGGGTTCTTCCACATCTCGCCCTTGCGCGGGGCGTGGCCGTTGATCGTGAACTGCTCCTTGAAGCCCGGGTACTGCGACAGCTTGGGCACCGAGCGGTCCCAGTAGTAGGCGATCACCTCGGCCACCGGGTGACCCTCGCGCGCGTAGCGGATGGCCGGCGCCAGGTTGTCGGCCATCGGCTTGCGACCGAAGCGTTCGTGCAGTGCGAACCAGCCGTCGACCGCGCCAGGTACTGACACCGGCAGCGGGCCGGTGGCCGGGATGTCCTTCAGGCCACGGCGCTGGAACTCTGCCAGGGTGAGCGATTTCGGCGAGCGCCCCGAGCCGTTGTAGCCATAGAGCTTCTGCGTCTTCGGGTCCCAGACGATGGCGAACAGGTCGCCGCCGATGCCGTTGCCGGTGGGCTCCATCAGGCCCAGCGCTGCGTTGGCCGCGATGGCGGCATCCACCGCCGAGCCACCGCCCTTCATCACGTCCAGCGCGATCTGGGTGGCCAGCGGCTGCGAGGTGGCGGCCATCGCATGGGGGGCGATCACCTCCGAACGGGTGGCGAAGGTGTGGCCGGTAATGCGGTCGGCGGCAAAGGACAGCGCGGGCACGGCAGCCAGCACGGCGGCGGCGATCAGGGAACGGGCAAGGCGTCGGGACACGGTCGGGTTCCGATGGACGGGTGGTTCCCCGATCTTCGCCGCTGCGGCCTTCACGCGGTATCGGACAGACGTCATGGACGTTGATCCTGGGGTGGAAGAATCCAACGGATTCCGCGCAAAAACCGCCCAGAAAGGAGTGAATTCGGGTTCACCGAAACACTTTCAGCAGCAACCATCCTTGTGCCGCAAGCGATTGCGCTGGATTCACTGGAAACCGATAAAAAAACCGTCGCGAGGGTTGACACCGCCAAAACGGCTGTGTTTCTCTCGATCACATGTTGCATCACAACACGCCACTGCGAACCCACATCGAAGCCGCCGACACCGGCGCCGCCTCGCTGCGTTCGATTCTTGTGCTCGTACTTATTACCCAGCCACCAGGTGCGGGACGAGCCAGCGTGTAAGCAACAAACACACCGGAACTCATCAAAACCCGCACCCGCCCCGGTGCGGGTTTTTTCATTTCAGGACCTGGTTTCAGACGCAACCACCATGACCAACGCTCAGTGCAAAGCCCGGCCCCAGACCACCACCACGCCTCGTGGTGGCTGTGCCTGTGCGATGCGCAGCGCCTCCTCCACCGCTTTCCCCTGACCGGCCGGTACGTCACCTCGACGACCGGCCGTTCTTTTTTCTTCCCACCGCAAGGAACCTCCCCCATGAGCACCAACGACCTGCCCCAGACCAAGATCGCCGTCATCGGCTACGGCAGCCAGGGCCGCGCCCACGCACTGAACCTGCGCGAATCCGGCTTCGACGTGGTGGTAGGCCTGCGTCCGGGCGGCCCGACCGAGGTGAAGGCGCAGGCCGATGGCTTCGCCGTCAAGGCGCCTGCCGATGCAGTGAAGGACGCCGACCTGGTTGCCGTGCTGACCCCGGACATGGTGCAGAAGAAGCTGTACGACGACGTGCTGGCACCGAACATGAAGCAGGGTGCGGTGCTGTTGTTCGCGCACGGCCTGAACGTTCATTTCGACATGATCAAGCCGCGCGACGACCTCGACGTGGTGCTGGTCGCACCGAAGGGCCCGGGCGCGCTGGTCCGTCGTGAATATGAAATCGGCCGCGGCGTGCCGTGCATCTGGGCGGTCTACCAGGACAAAAGCGGCAAGGCCGCCGAGTACGCACTCGCCTATGCAGCCGGCCTGGGTGGCGCCCGCGCCAACCTGATCCAGACCACCTTCAAGGAAGAGACCGAAACTGATCTGTTCGGCGAGCAGGCGGTGCTGTGCGGTGGCGCTTCGGCGCTGGTGCAGGCGGGCTTCGAGACCCTGGTGGAAGCCGGTTACCAGCCGGAAATCGCCTATTACGAAGTGCTGCACGAACTGAAGCTGATCGTGGACCTGTTCTACGAAGGGGGCATCTCGCGCATGCTGGAGTTCATCTCCGAGACCGCGCAGTACGGCGACTACGTCAGCGGCCCGCGTGTGATCGATGCCGGCACCAAGGAACGCATGAAGGAAGTACTGAAGGACATCCAGGACGGCACCTTCACCAAGAACTGGGTGGCCGAGTACGAAGCGGGCCTGCCGAACTACAACAGGTTCAAGCAGGCCGACCTGGAGCACCCGATCGAGAAGGTGGGCAAGGAACTGCGCGCCAAGATGGTCTGGTTGCAAGGACAGGCCGCGTAAACGCGCGGCCCTCCCCCACCCGCTTTGCAAGGTTCCCCCATGAACTCTTCGACACATCGCAGCGCGCCGCCCAACGGCGCGCGCTGGCTGACCCAGGCGCTGGAGGCCGAAGGCGTCGGCACGCTGTTCGGCTATCCAGGTGGCACCATCATGCCGTTCTACGACGCGCTGGTGGATTCGTCGCTGAAGCACATCCTGGTACGCCATGAGCAGGGCGCGGCGCTGGCCGCCAACGGCTTCGCCCGCGCCAGCAACCAGGTCGGCGTCTGCGTGGCCACATCCGGCCCGGGCGCCTCGAACCTGGTCACCGGCATTGCCGATGCGATGCTCGATTCGGTACCGATGGTCTGCATCACCGGCCAGGTCGGCACGCCGCTGCTGGGCACCGACGCCTTCCAGGAACTGGATGTGTTCGGCCTGACGATGCCGATCGTCAAGCACAGCTGGCTGGTGCGCAGCGTCGATGACCTGCCGCGCGTGGTGGCCGATGCGTTCCGCATTGCCCGTGAGGGTCGCCCCGGCCCGGTGCTGATCGACCTGCCCAAGGATGTGCAGTTGGCCGATGCCAGCCATCTGCCGGCGCATGTGCCCAGCAGCGTCGAACCGCCGCCGGCGCCGGCCGAGGCCGCCATCGCCGAGGCCATCGCCGCGCTGGCCGCAGCCGAGAAGCCGGTGGTCTACGCCGGTGGCGGCATCGCGCTGGGCGATGCCGTGCAGGACCTGCGCGACTTCGTCGAGGCCAGTGCCATCCCCACCGTGATGACCCTGCGCGGCCTGGGTGCCCTGCCGGCCAGCCATCCGCAGTCGCTGGGCATGCTGGGCATGCACGGCACTCGCGCGGCCAACATGGCGGTGCAGGAAAGCGACCTGCTGCTGGTGCTGGGGGCGCGTTTCGACGACCGTGCCACCGGCAAGCTGGCCGAGTTCGCCCCGTTCGCCCGTGTGGTCCACATCGATGCGGACGCCTACGAGATCTCCAAGCTGCGCAGCGCCGATGTCGCCGTGCCTGGCAACGTCGGTCACGCCATCCGCGCCCTGCGTGCGGCCTTCCCCTCCCCCAAGGCCCACCAGGAGGCGTGGCGCAAGCGCTGCGCGCAGCATCGCGATCGCTTCGCCGCACGCTACGACGCACCGGGCCAGCACATCTACGCACCGGCGTTGCTGAAGCGCCTGAGCGAGCTGGCCCCGGCCGATGCGGTGATCGCCTGCGATGTCGGCCAGCACCAGATGTGGGTGGCCCAGCACTGCCGCTTCAACCACCCGCGCAACCACCTGACCAGCGGCGCGCTGGGCACCATGGGCTTCGGCCTGCCGGCGGCGATGGGTGCGCAGTTTGCCTGCCCCGACCGCACCGTGGTGCTGGTGTCCGGCGATGGCAGCTTCATGATGAACGTGCAGGAGCTGGCGACCATCGCCCGCTGCCGCCTGCCGGTGAAGATCGTGCTGCTGGACAACAGTTCGCTGGGCATGGTGCGGCAGTGGCAGGAGCTGTTTTTCGCCGAGCGTTACAGCGAGATCGACCTGTCCGACAACCCGGACTTCGTGGCACTGGCGCAGGTGTTCGGCATCGCCGCCACCCGCATCGACAACCGCGACGACGTGGAAGGCGGCCTGGCCGCGCTGCTGGCCGAGCCGGGCCCGGCCCTGCTGCACGTGGCCATCGATGCACGCGCCAACGTGTGGCCGCTGGTGCCGCCGAACACCGCCAACAGCACGATGCTGGAAAGCAACCCCGCCCATGCCCGCCAGGAGACCCCCAATGCAATACCGGCTTGACCTGGTGCTGCACCCGGCCGAAGGCGCGCTGCTGCGCGTGATCGGCATGGCCGAACGTCGCGGCTTCGCGCCGCGTGCGATCAGCGGCGCGCCGGTAGCTGCCGACGATGGCCGCTGGCACCTGCAGCTGGTCGTGGATGGCCAGCGCCCGGCGGAAACGCTGTGCCGGCAGATCGAGAAGATCTACGACTGCGTGTCCGTACAGGTCACCGCCGTGGAAGGAGTATCGCCATGAACACCCGTACCGTAGCGACCACGGTGCCGGTACGGAGGCGTCTTCTTCGCCGCCCGTGCCCGCATGCGGCGGTCTTCCGCACCGCGCTGGTGGCCCATGCCGGCCGCTGATGCCAGCCAGGAAAGCGATGTCGGCGACGTAAGCGTTGCCGACGTTCTGGCAGCGCAGGCCCGCCTGCGCCGCTTCCTGCCGCCCACCCCGCTGCACCATGCAGAGCGCTTCGGTACCTGGCTGAAGCTGGAGAACCTGCAGCGCACCGGTTCCTACAAGGTGCGCGGCGCGTTGAACGCGCTGCTGGCCGGTCGCGAGCGCGGCGACACCCGCCCGGTGATCTGCGCTTCGGCCGGCAACCACGCCCAGGGCGTTGCGTGGGCGGCCTATCGCTTGGACGTGCCGGCGATCACGGTGATGCCGCATGGCGCGCCGGCGACCAAGATCGCCGGCGTCGCCCATTGGGGCGCCACCGTGCGCCAGCACGGCAACAGCTACGACGAGGCCTACGCCTTCGCGGTCGAACTGGCGCGGCGCCACGGCTACCGCTTCCTGTCCGCGTTCGATGATGCCGACGTGATCGCCGGCCAGGGCACGGTCGGCATCGAACTGGCCGCGCATGCCCCTGACGTGGTGATCGTGCCGATCGGCGGCGGTGGACTGGCCTCCGGCGTAGCCCTGGCGCTGAAATCACAGGGCGTGCGCGTGGTTGGTGCACAGGTAGAAGGCGTTGATTCGATGGCGCGCGCGATCCGTGGCGATGTCCGAGAGATCGCCCCCGTCGCCTCGCTGGCCGATGGCGTGCGAGTGAAGATCCCCGGCTTCCTGACCCGCCGCCTGTGCACCTCGCTGCTGGACGACGTGGTGATCGTGCGCGAAGCCGAGCTGCGCGAAACCCTGGTGCGGCTGGCGCTGGAAGAACACATCATCGCCGAGGGCGCCGGCGCGCTGGCGCTGGCTGCCGGCCGCCGCGTCGCCGGCCGCCGCAAGTGCGCGGTGGTGTCCGGCGGCAACATCGATGCCGGTGTGCTGGCCGGCCTGCTCACCGACATCCGGCCGCGCCCGCCGCGCAAACCGCGGCGACGGCGCAGCGAAACACCCCGCTCGCCCGCCAGGGCCAGCGCGCCGTCCTCCCCCACCTCTTCCCCTTCCCACCTGCAAGCCGCAACGCCCGCTGTCGAGGAGATTTCCCTGTGACCACCATCGAACGAATTACCACCCCGCGCATCCGCATCTTCGACACCACCCTGCGTGACGGCGAGCAGTCCCCCGGCTGCAGCATGAGCCCGCCGCAGAAGCTGGTGATGGCGCGTGCGCTGGACGAACTGGGTGTGGACATCATCGAAACCGGCTTCCCGGCCAGCTCGCAGTCCGACCGCGAGGCGATGGCACTGATCGGCCGCGAACTGCGCCGACCGAGCCTGAGCCTGGCGGTGCTGTCGCGCTGCCTGCAGGCCGATATCGAGACCTCGGCACGTGCACTGGAAGCCGCGGCCAACCCGCGCCTGCACGTGTTCCTGTCGACCAGCCCGCTGCACCGCGAACACAAGCTGCGGATGACCCGCGAGCAGGTACTGGAATCGGTACGCAAGCATGTATCGCTGGCACGCTCGTACATCGACGATGTCGAATTCTCGGCCGAGGATGCCACCCGCACCGAGCTGGACTACCTGATCGAAGTCTCGCGCGTGGCCATTGCCGCCGGCGCCACTACCATCAACCTGCCCGACACCGTCGGCTTCACCACGCCGGAAGAAATCCGCGCGATGTTCCAGCAGGTCATCGCCGGCGTGGCCGACGTGCCGAACGCCGCCAATGTGATCTTCAGCGCGCACTGCCACAACGACCTGGGCCTGGCCGTGGCCAACTCGCTGGCCGCCATCGAAGGTGGCGCGCGCCAGGTCGAGTGCACCATCAACGGCATCGGCGAGCGCGCCGGCAACTGCTCGCTGGAAGAGATCGCGATGGTGCTGAAGGTGCGCCAGGCCTTCTACGAGCAGGACAGTTCGATCAACACCCCGCGCATCGTCGGCACCTCGCAGCTGCTGCAGCGCCTGGTCGGCATGCCGGTACAGCGCAACAAGGCCATCGTCGGTGCCAATGCCTTTGCCCACGAATCGGGCATCCACCAGCACGGCATGCTGCGCCATCGCGGCACCTACGAAATCATGCGTCCGGAAGACGTGGGCTGGGAGGATTCGCAGATGGTGCTGGGCCGCCACAGCGGTCGCGCCGCCGTCGAAGCGCGCCTGCGTGCGCTGGGCTTCTGGCTGGACGAAGACGAACTGAAACTGGTGTTCGAGCAGTTCAAGGGCCTGTGCGAACAGCAGCGCGTGGTCACCGATGCCGACCTGCAGACGTTGATGCAGGGCGGCTCCAACGCGCAGGGCTACCGCCTGGCCTCGATGACCATCAGCGATGTCGGCAGCCGCGCCAACGCGCTGGTCGAACTGTCCGACCCGGACGGCAACCGCGTGGCCGAGACCGCGCAGGGCGATGGCCCGGTCGATGCGCTGTTCGGCGCGCTGTCGGCCGCCACCGGCGTGCAGCTGATGCTGGACAGCTACCACGTGCACAGCGTCGGCATCGGCGCCGATGCGCGCGGTGAGGCCAACCTGAGCGTGCGCCACGAAGGCGTGGAGTACGACGGCACCGGCACCAGCAAGGACATCATCGAAGCCTCCGCACTGGCCTGGCTGGATGTGGCCAACCGCCTGCTGCGCCAGCGCCAGGCCACCGCCCACAACAGCACCGACGTTCCCACCCCTGCCACCGCCTGAGGAACCCGCCATGAGCGCCTTCGACACCTTCACCCCGGCCAGCGCCGCTGGCCAGCAGTGGAACGCCCAGGACTATGCGATCGACGCCGGCTTCGTCCCGCTGCTCGGCGGCGCGGTCTCGCGCCTGCTCGACCCGCGCGCCGGTGAACGCATCCTCGACCTGGGCTGTGGCGATGGTGTGCTCAGCACCGAACTGGCGCTGAGCGGTGCGCGCATCCACGGCGTGGATGCCTCGCCGGAACTGGTGATCGCCGCCCGCGCGCGCGGTGTCGATGCCCAGGTGATGGACGGCCACGCACTGTCGTTCGACAGCGAGTTCGATGCAGTGTTCAGCAACGCGGCACTGCATTGGATGGGCACTCCCGACCGCGTGCTGGAAGGCGTGCGCCGCGCCCTGCGCCCCGGCGGCCGCTTTGTCGCCGAATTCGGTGGCCATGGCAACGTGGCCACGATCATCGCGGCGGTACAGGCCGCGCGCGTGGCCCACGGCCATGGCGCCAGCACCTTCCAGTGGTATTTCCCGACGGCCGATACCTACGCCGACCGCCTGCGCCAGCATGGCTTCCAGGTGCAACTGATCGAGTGCACGCCGCGCCCAACGGCATTGCCGACCGGCGTGGCCGGCTGGCTGCGCGTGTTCGCCGCGCCGCTGCTGGACGACCTGCCAGCCGAGGCACGGGCTACGGTGCGCGAGGCCGCGAGCGCGCTGCTGGCCGAGCTGCCGCGCAACGCCGCCGGCCAGCCGCTGGCGGACTATGTGCGGCTGCGCGTGCTCGCCCGCCGTCGCTGACTTGACCGTTCCGCCTTCTTTACTGATGTTCGCTATTTCGTACTTCTGCCAGGCATACGCATGACTTCCGCTCCCCGCACCCTGTACGACAAACTGTGGGACGCCCACGTGGTGGTTCCCGAATCCGACAGCGCGCCCGCCGTGCTGTACATCGACCTGCACCTGATCCACGAGGTGACCTCGCCGCAGGCGTTCACCGAGCTGCGCGAGCGCGGCCTGTCGCCGCGCCGCCCGGACCGCACCAAGGCGACGATGGACCACTCCACGCCGACCCTGCCGGCCGCCGTGGACGGCACGCTACCCTATGCCAGCGCCGCCTCCGAGGCACAGGTCGCCACGCTGGCACGCAACTGCGCCGAGCACGGCATCGAGCTGTTCGACATGGCCTCGGACAATCGCGGCATCGTCCACGTGATCGCGCCGGAACAGGGCTTCACCCAGCCGGGCATGACCATCGTCTGCGGCGACAGCCACACATCCACCCACGGGGCCTTCGGTTCGCTGGCGTTCGGCATCGGCACCAGCGAAGTCGGCCATGTGCTGGCCACGCAGTGCCTGCTTCAGCGCAAGGCGAAGACCTTTGCGATCACCGTCGATGGCCCGCTGGCGCCCGGCGTCGGCGCCAAGGACGTGGTGCTGCACATCATCGGCGTGATCGGCGTCAACGGCGGCACCGGCCACGTCATCGAGTTCCGTGGCAGCACCATCGAAGCGATGGACATGGAACAGCGCATGACCCTGTGCAACATGTCGATCGAGGCCGGTGCACGCGCCGGCATGGTCGCGCCCGACCAGGTCACCTTCGACTTCGTCGCCAACACCCCGCGCGGCCCAAAGGGCGCCGATTTCGAGGCTGCGGTGGCGCGCTGGCAGCAGCTGCGCAGTGATGACGGCGCGCGCTTCGACAGCGAAGTACGCATCGACGCCACCGACATCCGCCCGACCCTGACCTGGGGCACGCATCCGGGCACCGCCATCGCGGTGGATGCGCCGATTCCCGCCGCCAACGATGCCGCTGCACAGAAAGGCCTGGACTACATGCACTTCCAGGCCGGCAAGGCACTGGCCGGCACGCCGGTGGACGTGGTGTTCGTCGGTTCGTGCACCAACGGCCGCCTGAGTGACATGCGCGAGGTCGCGCAGGTGCTGCGCGGCCGCCGTGTCGCTGAGCGGGTGCGCATGCTGGTGGTGCCAGGTTCGGAGATCGTCAAGCGCGAGGCCGAGGCCGAGGGCATCCACGAGATCGTGCGCGCTGCCGGGGCCGAGTGGCGCGAGCCGGGCTGTTCGATGTGCATCGCCATGAACGGCGATCTGGTCGCGCCCGGCCAGCTGGCCGTGAGCACCAGCAACCGCAATTTCGAGGGCCGCCAAGGCCCCGGTTCGCGCACCCTGCTGGCTTCGCCGATGAGCGCGGCGTGGGCCGCGGTCAACGGGCACGTGGCCGATACCCGCGAACTGTTCGCACAGGAGGTGGCGTGATGGCCGGTTTCCGTACCCTGACCTCGGCCAGCGTGGTGCTGCGCCAGACCAACATCGACACCGACCAGATCATCCCGGCACGGTTCCTGTCCACCACCGAGCGTGCCGGCCTGGGCCGCAACGCGTTCAATGACTGGCGCTGGCAGGCTGATGGTTCGCCGGTGGCCGACTTCGCCTTCAACCAGCCGCACAACGCCGGCCGCAGCATCCTGCTGGCGGGCCGCAACTTCGGCTGCGGTTCTTCGCGCGAACATGCGCCGTGGGCGCTGACCGACCTGGGCCTGCGTGCCATCGTCAGCAGCGAGATCGCCGATATCTTCCGCGGCAACGCGCTGAAGAACGGCCTGCTGCCGATCGTGCTGGACGAGGCCGACGTCCAGGCGCTGATGCAGCGCCCGGACGATGCGCTGACCATCGACGTGGCTGCGCGCGAACTGCGCACGCCCGATGGCCGCGTCTATTCCTTCCCGCTGGATGGCTTCTCGCAGACCTGCCTGCTGGAAGGCGTCGACCAGTTGGGGTATCTGTTGGGCCGTGTCCCTGAAATCGAACGTTACGAGAGTGAGCATGCACGCTGAAATTGTTGTCCTGCCCGGTGATGGCATCGGCCCGGAAGTGGCCGCCGCGGCAGTGGCCGTCCTGAAGGCCGTCGCCGAGCGCTTCAACCACACCTTCACCTTCAGCGAGCACGACATCGGTGGCGTTGCCATCGACCGCCACGGTGAACCGCTGCCGGCGTCGACCCTGGAAGCCTGCCAGGCCGCCAACGCGGTGCTGCTGGGCGCGGTCGGCGGCCCGAAGTGGTCCGACCCGAACGCCAAGGTGCGTCCGGAACAGGGCCTGCTGGCAATCCGCAAGGCACTGGGCCTGTATGCCAACCTGCGCCCGGTGCGTACCCACGAAGCCGCGCTGCACGCCTCGCCGATCAAGGCCGAGCTGCTGCAGGGCGTGGACTTCGTGGTGGTACGCGAACTGACCGGTGGCATCTACTTCGGCGACAAGACCCGCGACGCCGACAGCGCCAGCGACCTGTGCCGCTACACGGTGGCCGAGATCGAACGCGTGCTGCGCAGTGCCTTCCGCCTGGCCCAGCAGCGGCGTGGCAAGGTCACCTCGGTGGACAAGGCCAACGTGCTGGAGACCTCGCGCCTGTGGCGTGACGTGGCCGCTCGCATCGGCCGCGAGGAGTTCCCGGAGGTGGCGCTGGAGCACCAGCTGGTCGATTCGATGGCCATGCACCTGCTGGCCAAGCCGCGCGAGTACGACGTGATCGTCACCGAGAACATGTTCGGCGACATCCTCACCGACGAAGCCTCGATGCTGGCCGGCTCGCTCGGCCTACTGCCGTCGGCCTCGCTGGGTGAGCCGGGTGCGGTCGGCATCTACGAACCGATCCACGGTTCGGCCCCGGACATCGCCGGCAAGGGCATCGCCAATCCGTACGCGACGATCTTCAGCGCCGCGATGCTGCTGCGCCATTCGCTGGGGCTGGAAGCCGAGGCTGCGGCGGTGGAAGCTGCAGTGCACGCCGTGCTGGACGATGGCGTGTTCACCGCCGATCTGGCCGCCAAGGGCCAGGCGGTGAGTACCGCCGCTGCCACCGACGCCGTGCTCGCCAAGCTGCGCTGACCCATCGGGCAACACCTGTAGAGCCGAGCCATGCTCGGCTCATGCAACAGCAGTCGAGCATGGCTCGACTCTACAGGTAGCAGGCAGCCACGCCAGGCGTGGCTGCATTATTTGGTGGTGTACCCACCATTGACCAGGATGGTCTGCCCCGTCATCCACCAGCCATCGGTGACCAGGAAACGGATCCACGGCACGATATCGGCGATGTCGGTCAGCCCGGTGCGGGTGAACGCCGAGAGCGCGGCCGCGGTCTTGTGGTACGCCTGCGCATCGGCACTCTCGGCCGGGTAGAAGAACGGCGTGTCCATCGGGCCGGGCCCGATCGCAGTCACCGAGATGCCGCGCTCGCCGAACTCCTTCGACGCCGCGCGGGTGAAGTGCTCGACTGGCGCCTTGGTACCGGCGTAGCTGGAATAGAACGGCGTGTAGGCACCCAGCAATGAGGTGACCAGGGTGCAGATGCGACCACCGTCGTTGACGTGGCGGCCGGCTTCCTTGAGGAAGAAGAACGCCGCCTTGGCGTTGACCGCGCTCATCTCGTCGTACTCCGCTTCGCTGATGTCCAGCAGCGGTTTCTTCAATACCTTGCCGACCGTATTGATGGCGATGTCGGGACGGCCGACTGCGGCCACGGCATCGGCGAACAAGCGCTCCATCGCTGCCGCCGAGGTCAGGTCGCCCTGCAGGGCCACCGCCTTGCTGCCGGCGGCCTGCACTGCGGCTGCAGTCGCTTCTGCATCGGCCTGGGTAGCGGCACTGTTGTAGTGGATGACGATGGCTTTGGCGCCCTGTGCGGCGAAGTCGCGGGCGATCAGGCCGCCCAGGTTCTTGGCGCCACCGGCGATCAGCACGGTCTTGCCCTTGAGGGAATGCTCGGTCATGGCTTCGGTCTCGGGAGGGGGCTACCCGGGGTGGCAACCCTGCCCTGACGACGATATCGTGCAGAAAAAGCGGATAAAGCCCGCCACATTGACTTAACTTTCCAGAGCCAGCGAACAATGGACCGGATCGATCGCTTCCGCATCTTCACCCGGGTCGTGGAGTGCGCCAGCTTCACCCGCGCCGCCGACCAGCTCGGCCTGCCCCGCTCGACCGTTTCGGCGGCGGTGGCCGAGCTCGAACAGCGGCTTGGCACCCGCCTGCTGCAGCGCTCGACCCGCCGGGTGTCCACCACCCATGATGGCGACGTGTTCCATGCCCGCTGCCTGCGCCTGATCGCCGAGGTCGAGGACGCCGAATCGCTGTTCCGTCAAGACGATGCGCAACCGGTCGGTCTGCTGAAGATCGACGTGCCCAGCCGCATCGGCCGCCGCATCATCGCACCAGCGCTGCCCGAGTTCTTCGCGCAGTATCCGCAGGTGGAAGTGGACCTGGGCATGACCGACCGCGCGGTAAACCTGATCGAGGATGGTTGCGATGCGGTGCTGCGGGTCGGTCAACTGGGCGATTCCAGCCTGGTGGCGCGCACGCTGGGCCAGCTCGACTTCGTCAACGTCGCCGCGCCCGCTTACCTGCGCGAACACGGCGTGCCGCAGCATCCTGCCGACCTGCCGCAGCACCGCGCGGTGAACTACGCGTCGCCGACCACGGCACGGGTGGAATCGTGGGAGTGGCAGGACGGCGGCCAACTGCGCACGCTGCCGATGCCCGGCTGGGTGCGTGTGAACAGCGCCGAGGCATCGATTGCATGCTGTGTGGCGGGGTTGGGGTTGCTGCAGATTCCGCGCTACGACGTGCAGGCCGAACTGCAATCCGGCGCGTTGGTGGAGGTGATGCCACAGCACGTGGCGCAGCCCTTGCCGGTGACGCTGTTGCAACCGCATCGGCAACACCGCGCGCAGCGTGTTCAGGTGTTCATCGAATGGCTGCTGCCGGTCTTGAGGGCCGGCCTGCAACTGCAGTAGATCCACGCCATGCGTGGATGGGGCATCCGTGCCAACCAAGGTTGGCACCCACCTGGGAACGGACCAACCTGCATGGGTGGGGCCAGACCCTTTTCCCGGAGGAAAAGGGATCCGACCCCGGTCGGCGTTACGCCCCGGATTCGTCCGGCTTCACCCGGAACCACGCCGCATACAGCGCCGGCAGGAACACCAGCGTCAGCACCGTACCGACGATCAGGCCGCCCATGATCGAGATCGCCATCGAGCCGTAGAACGCGCTGCGCGACAGCGGAATCATCGCCAGCACCGCCGCCAGCGCGGTCAGCACGATCGGGCGGAAGCGGCGCACCGTGGCATCGATGATCGAATGCCAGCGGTCATGCCCGGCATCGATGTCCTGCTGGATCTGGTCGATCAGGATCACCGAGTTGCGCATGATCATGCCGGCCAGTGCGATCGTGCCCAGCAGCGCGACGAAGCCGAACGGCGCCCGGAACAGCAGCAGGAACAGGGTCGCGCCGATGATGCCCAGCGGCGCGGTCACCAGCACCATCGCTGCACGCGAGAAGCTGCGCAGCTGCAGCATCAGCAGCGTGGCCACCACCACCAGGAACAGCGGCATGCCGGCCTTGATCGAGTTCTGGCCACGCGCCGAATCCTCCACGGTACCGCCGGTTTCCAGCAGGTAACCACTGGGCAGCTCGGCACGGATGCCATCCAGTGTGGGCAGGATCTGATGAACCACGTCCAGCGCCTGCATGCCATCACTGATGTCGGCGCGCACGGTCACCGTCGGCAACCGGTTGCGGTGCCAGATGATGCCGTCCTCGAAGCCGTACTCCATCGTCGCCACCTGCGACAGCGTGATGCTGCCACCGTTGGCGGTGGGCATCGACAGGCTGGACAGCAGCTCCAGCTGGTTGCGCTCATCGGCCGGCCCGCGCAGCAGCATCTCGATCTGGCGATTGCCTTCGCGATACACGCTCACCGACTGCCCGGCCAACGAACTGGACAGGAACTGGCTGACCTGGGCGCTGCTAACGCCCAGCGCACGGGCGCGCTCCTGGTCGACCACCAGGCGCACCACCTTGCTCGGCTCGCTCCAGTCCAGGTTGACGTTCATCACGTGCGGGTTCTCCCGCACCTTGGCCTCGACCTGGCGCGCGATCGCCTGCACCTTCTCGATGTGCTCGCCGGAGATGCGCATCTGCACCGGATAGCCGACCGGCGGTCCGTTCTCCAGGCGGGTCACGCGCATCTGCACGTCCGGGAACTTCGGGATCACCTCGTGCAGCAGCCAGTCGCGGGTGCTCTCGCGCGCCTTGATGTCCTTGGCCAACACCACGAACTGGGCGAAGTTGGTCGCCGGCAGCTGCTGGTCCAGCGGCAGATAGAAGCGCGGCGAACCGGTGCCCACATAGGACACGTAGTTGGCAATGCCCTCGCGGCGGGACAGCAGCTTTTCCAGCTTCTCGGCCTGGGCCTGGGTCGAGCGCAGCGAGGCGCCCTCGGCCAGCTCGATGTCCACCATCAGCTCCGGCCGGGTCGAGTCCGGGAAGAACTGCTGGGGCACGAAGCGGAACATCATCAGCGAGAACACGAACAGGGCGATGGTCGCGGCGATCACCCACCAGCGATGGCGCAGGCAGGTATCGAGGAAGCGGCGGAAGCTGCGATAGAACGGGCGCTGGTACGGATCATGGTCGTGCCCATGCTGCGGCGGCGCAATCAGGTTGGCCAGCGCCGGGTAGCGGTCGGCCCACTGCTGGCGCTTGGCATGCCAGCGCGCGGACAGGCTGCCCGGCTTGGGCGGCTGCGGATTGAACAGGTCCGGCAGCATCTTGTCACCCAGGTAGGGAATGAACAGTACGGCCGCGATCCACGACACCACCAGCGCGATGGTCACCACCTGGAACAGCGAACGCGTATATTCACCGGTGCTCGATGCCGCCGTGGCGATCGGCAGGAAGCCGGCTGCGGTGATCAACGTACCGGTCAGCATCGGGAACGCAGTCGATTCCCAAGCGAAACTGGCCGCGCGCAGGCGGTCGTAGCCCTGCTCCATCTTGGTGGCCATCATCTCCACCGCGATGATCGCATCGTCCACCAGCAGGCCCAGCGCCAGCACCAGCGCGCCCAGCGAGATCTTGTGCAGGCCGATGTCGAAGTAGTGCATGACGAAGAAGGTCATCGCCAGCACCAGCGGAATGGTGACGCCCACCACCAGGCCGGTGCGCAGGCCCAGCGAGAAGAAGCTGACCAGCAGCACGATCACCACCGCCTCGGTCAGCACCTGCACGAACTCGCCGACCGACTCTTCCACCGATTGCGGCTGGTCGGACACCTTGCGCAGCTGCATGCCGGCCGGCAGGGTCTTCTGCAGCCGTTGGAACTCGGCATCAAGGTTGGCACCGAGCTTGAGGATGTCACCGCCATCCTTCATCGCCACCGCCAGGCCGATCGCCTCTTCGCCCATGAAGCGCATCTTCGGCGACGCCGGATCGGCGAAGCCGCGCTTGACCTCGGCGATGTCACCCAGGTGCACGGTGCGGTCGCCAGCACGGATCGGGAACTGGCGGATTGCTTCGATGTCGTTGAACTGGCCGGTCACGCGCAGCTGCACGCGATCGGTGGCGGTCTCGAAGAAGCTGGTGCCGGTGACCGCATTCTGGTCGGCCAGCGCCTGCTGTACCTGCTGCATCGACACACCCAGCGTGGCCAGGCGGGTGTTGGACAGCTCGATCCAGACCTTCTCGTCCTGCAGGCCGACCAGGTCGATCTTGCCGACATCGGGCACGCGCTGCAGTTCCAGCTGGATGCGGTCGGCGTAGTCGCGCATCACCGCGTAGTCGAAGCCCTTGCCGGTCAAGGCGTAGATGTTGCCGTAGGTGTCGCCGAACTCATCGTTGAAGAACGGGCCGACGATCTCGCGCGGCAGCGTCGCACGGATGTCGCCCACGCGCTTGCGCACCTGGTACCACAGGTCCGGGATCTGCCTGGAACGCAGGCTATCGCGGGCCATGAAGATGACCTGCGATTCGCCGGGGCGCGAATAGGAGCGGATGAACTCGTACTCGCCGGTGTTCATCAGCGCCTTCTCGATCGGCTCGGTCACCTGGCGCGAGACCTGCTCGGCGGTGGCGCCCGGCCACAGCGTGCGCACCACCATCGCCTTGAAGGTGAATGGTGGATCCTCGGACTGGCCCAGGTGCTTGTACGACCACGCGCCGATCAGCGCGAAGGCCAGCATCGCGAACAGCACCAGCGGGCGATTGGACAACGCCCACTCGGAAAGATTGAAGCGGCGCACCGGCTTACTCCCTGGCCTTGGCGGCAGCGGCCGGCGTGGCCGGCTTCAGCACCGGGCGGTTCTGCCGGTCCACGGCGATCACCGGCTGGCCCGCTCGCAGCAGGTGGCCACCGGCGGCAACCACCCAGTCACCCGCGTTCACGCCGGACAGCACCGGCACGGTCTCGCTGCCAAACGCACCGGTGGTGACCGAGGCGGCCTTCAGCGTGCTGTTGGCCGGATCGACCACCCACACGCTGGCGGCACCGTTGGCACCGCGCTGCAGCGCGCCCAGCGGCAGCTGCAGGGTACCGTGGCGACCGGCGCTGCTGTAGACGCGCGCGCTCTGGCCCAGTTCGACATCGGCCAGCGCATCGGCGGCCAGGCTGACGCGGGTGGCATAGGTGCGTGCCTGCGGATCGGCGGCGGCGGCGATCTCGCGGATCGTACCGGGCAGGCGCTGGCCCGGGCGGTTCCACAGTTCCACCTCGACCGGCTGGCCGACCGCGTAGTCGCGGATGGTGGCTTCAGGCAGGTCGATCAGCACTTCGCGGCCGCCATCGGCGGCCAGGTTGAAGATGGTCTGGCCGGCGGACACCACCTGCCCGGCTTCGGCCTCGCGGCTGGCGATCACGCCATCGGCCGGCGCGCGCAGCTGCGCGTAGTCAGCCTGGTTGCGCAGCACATCGAGGTTGGCGCGGGCCGCATTGGCCTGGCCCTGCGCGGCCTTGAACGCCGCGGACTGCTGGTCCAGCTGCGAGCGGCTGACCAGTTGCTGGTCGGCCAGCACCTGGTAGCGCTTGAGGTCATCGCGGGCACGCACCAGGTCGGCCTCGGCCGCAGCCAGCTGCGCCTGTGAGGCACGGGCCTGCAGCGCGAAGTCAGCCACGTCCAGTTCGGCCAGCACGTCGCCCTTCTTCACCCGCTGGCCGGCATCGACGTGGCGCTTGACCAGGTTGCCGCCGACGCGGAACGACAGCGGGCTTTCCTGGCGGGCACGCACCGTGCCCGGGAATGCCGCCGGCGCCTGTCCGGCCTGTTCGCCGGGGTGAACCACCAGTACCGGCACGGCCGCCTGCGGCGCCTGTTCCTGTCCCGAACAGGCTGCCAGCGCAGCCACCCACACCATACCGCCCATCCAGCGCACGATCTTCATCGGTCAACGTCCTGAAAACACAGGGTTGCAACAAGGGGGAGCCGCGACTGCCGGCCCAATTTAATAAACCGGCCGGTATAGTATAAATATCGAACCGCTTGGTCTAGTATTGTTGCGATGAGTTCTTCCACTTCCCGCAAGCCGTCGGCCAAGCCTGCTGCCAAGGCCGCCGGACCCGGGCGCCCCAAGGATCTGGGCAAGCGCGCGGCGATCCTTGAAGCAGCCAAGGTACTGTTCATCGAACAGGGGTATACCGGCGTGAGCATGGACACCATCGCCGCCCAGGCCGGCGTCTCGAAGCTGACTGTGTACAGCCACTTCGGCGACAAGGAGACCCTGTTCTCCGAGGCCGTGCAGTCAAAGTGCATTGAAATGCTGCCCGATGCCCTGTTCGTGGCCGACACGGACGGCCCGCTGCGCGACCAGCTGATCGGCATCGGTCTGGCCTTCTTCGAACTGATCACCTCCGACGCGGCGATCTCGATCCAGCGCATGATGATGGCGCCGGAGACCGACGAACGCCTGCGCGAGCTGTTCTGGAAGGCAGGACCGGAACGTACCTGCGAGGCCCTGGCTGACTTCCTGCGGGCACGCGCCGAGCGCGGCGAGCTGGAAATCACCGACTATTCGCTGGCTGGCGAGCAGTTCCTGACCCTGGTCAAGGGCGAAGTGCACATGCACATGATGTGCGGCATGCCACTGTCACCGGTGGAATGCGACCCTCTTGCCCACGTGACCGCCAGCATCGACTTCTTCCTGCGCGCCTACGCGCCGCGAGGGGCCGGAACAGCTGAATAACCAAAACTGAACGAACCGGAGGTCGCGATGACTTCCGGCACTGCGACCCCGGCCCCCGGCAGCTGATGCTCTGGGCGCGCCGCCGGCCTCCGGCACCGGTAAAATGGCCGGCCCACTGCGCTGGATTTGAACCTCATGACGATTGATTACGCCCACGCCCGCGAACTGATGGTGGAACAGCAGATCCGTCCCTGGGACGTGCTGGACATCAAGGTGCTCGACGTCCTGGCCCGCCTGCCGCGCGAGGCTTTTGTCGCCGATGCACACCGGGCACTGGCCTACGCCGATGTCGAACTGCCGATCGGCCACGGCCAGAAGATGATGAAGCCGGTCATCGAGGGCCGTACCCTGCAGGCGCTGGACCTGCAGCCGGGTGACGAAGTGCTGGAAATCGGCACCGGCAGCGGCTTCCTGGCCGCCTGCATCGGCGCGCTGGCGCGCGATGTGCTGAGCCTGGAAATCGACCCGGAGCTGGCCGCCGCCGCGCGTGCCCGCCTGGACGCTTCCGGCCTGGGCAGCAACGTCCGCGTGGAAGTGGCCGATGCCCTGTCCTGGCAGACCGAACGCCGCTTTGACGTGATCTGTGTCACTGGTGCGGTCGACGTGGTGCCGTCACAGTTCGCCTCGTGGCTGCGTCCGGGTGGCCGCCTGTTCGTGATCCACGGCCGCTCGCCGGCGATGGAGGCCCTGCTGGTCAAGGCCGACGGCAGCTCCGAGTCCCTGTTCGAGACCGATATCGATTACCTGCGTGGTGCCGCCCCGGCCCCCCAGTTCCACCTCTGAGTCCAAGGAAGCCGCAATGATCCGCCGATCCCTCGCTGTTGCGCTGGCCACTGCCCTGCTGCCGTTGTCCGCCCATGCCGCCGACCTGCTGCAGGTCTACGAAATGGCCCGCAACGGCGATCCGCAGCTGTCGGCCGCCGAATCGACCCGGCTGTACGACAAGGAAGGCGCCGTGCAGGCGCGTGCCGCCCTGCTGCCGCAGATCAACGGCCAGGCCGCGCTGAACCGCACGCGCAGCGAGCCGAACGCCGACGCCAACTCCGGCTCGTTCACCAACAAGCGCCGCACCTACACGATCGACGGCAGCCAGACGCTGTTCAACTGGACCCAGATCAACAACCTGCGCTCGCAGCGTGAGCTGAGCAAGGCGGCGGACTTCACCCTCGAATCGGCCAACGACAACCTGATCGTGCGCACCTCGGCGGCCTACTTCAACGTGCTGGTGGCGATCGAATCGCTGAACGCCGCGCAGACCAACGAAGCGGCCGCGAAGAAGCAGTTCGACTTCGCCGACAAGCGCCTGGAAGTGGGCCTGGCGCCGATCACCGACGTGCACGAAGCACGCGCCCAGTACGACCAGGCGCGTGCCAACACCATCATTGCGCAGAACACCCTGGCCGATAACTACCAGGCCCTGACCGAACTGACCGGCCAGCCGGTGACCAACCTGCGTGGCCTGCCGGCGGACTTCCGCCCGGAAGTGCCGGCCAACCGCGGCAACATCGATGAGCTGGTGCAGCAGGCCACCACCCAGAATCCGGCGCTGAAGGCGCAGGAGCTGAAGGTCAGTGCGGCCGAAGCTGGCGTGCAGGCTGCCCGCGGTGGCCATTACCCGACCCTGTCGCTGGGCGGCAGCTGGGGCAAGAGCGCGACCTGGGGCGACAGCACCGGCGCCGGCTCGTTGTCGCCGGACGCACGCACCAACAGCATCGGCCTGACCCTGAGCGTGCCGATCTTCTCCGGTGGTGCCACCCAGTCGGGCGTGCGCCAGGCGCTGGCCCAGCGTGACATCGCCCAGGACGGCTACGAGCAGCAGAAGCGTGCCCTGGACCGCAATACCCGCAATGCCTACCAGACCCTGGTGCAGGGCATCAGCGAAGTGGAAGCCCGCCGCTTGGCGGTGGTCTCGGCGCAGAGCGCGTACGACGCTTCGCAGGTCGGCCTGGAGGTCGGCACCCGTACCGTGCTGGATGTGATCCAGAACCAGCGCATCCTGTTCTCGGCGCAGCTGGACTACGCCCAGGCCCGTTACACCTTCCTGCAGAACCGCCTGCTGCTGAGCCAGTCGCTGGGCGCACTGGACGTGGCCGAGCTGCAGGACGTGAACCGCCTGCTGACCCAGGACGCGGGCAATCCGGCAACGACGACGCACTGAGCCGTCGCCTGCCGGCAACGAAAAGCCACCCGCGAGGGTGGCTTTTTTGTGCGCGATGCACGGCCATCAGCCGGGCCAGGCCCGCAGCCACCCGATGGCGGCCAGCATGCACAGTCCGGCGGCCACAGGCGCCAGCAGCGCAAGGCCACGTGCCAACGGTGACTGCCCGCGCAGTACGGCCAGGCACAGGGCGGCCATCACCACCAGCACGACCGGGCCGGGCAGCACCGGCAGGATGCCCGCGGGCACGCCGAAAGCCAGCACCGCCGCTGACAGAATCAGCGCGACCGGCACCGCCCGCACATGCATGCCGATTGCTTCGTCATGCCGTGCCGGCCACAGCTGCATCGCCAAGCACAGGCCCACCCGCAGCAGCACCAGCAGCAGCGCGGCCAATCCGGCCGCGCCGGCCAGCGGCAGCAACGGCATCAGCCACTGCAGCTGCGGGTGCGGTTGCAGGGCTACCGCCAGCGGTCGCGTGCTGTCCAATGCAGGGAACTCGACCAGCCCGGCCTGCAATGCAGCGACCACGATCAGCAACAGCATGGCCAGCAGCAGCATGCCCGCCAGCAGCCGCGACTGGCGCGCCTTCACCTGCCCGCCCAAGCCGGGAAATCCAACCGCCAGGCCCACGCTGGCGAACGCACCCAGCAGCGGCACGCTCGCCGCCAATACACCACCAAGCCCAAAGCGATAGGGAGCCGTCGCCTCCGGCAGCCAGGGAATCCAGTGCGCGTAGTGCATGTAACGGGCTGCCAGTGCCACCAGCAGCAGGCCGGTCCCGATCTTCATCGTCAACAGCGCACACGCCACCAGAACCATTCGTCGCCACGGCAGCAACCCGACCACACCAATCAGAAGCACCGCCAGGCTGGCCATCAGCGGACCCGGCACCGCGTAGTCGGCCTCGACGCCACAATAGGCCAGCAGTGCACGCAGATGACGGGCCAGCGATTGCGCCACGCCACCCATGGTCGCCACCAGTTCCAACAACAGCGCGCCGCCGAGCACACCGGCGGATGCCCGGCCCCAGCACGCACGCAACACTCCCTGCAGGCCATCGACAGCCGGCAGCTGCTGGTTGAGGGCGTGCAGGCAATACAGCAGTGGCATCGTACCCAGTGCGGCCAGCAACAGGCTCAGCACGATGGCCGGCCCAGCCTCGGCCGCCGTGTGCTGGCCGATCAGCGCGACCACATTGCCCCCCAGCAGCAGCGTCAGCGCCACCACTGCAAGATGCTCCATGCCGGGCCGGGCATCACCGATGCCCTCCGGCCTGCTGCCCCCATCCATCGCAAGCTCCCTTGATATCCGTCCAAGCGCGGTCGACAGCAGGCTGGCAGCCTGCGCCGAAGGGCGATATCAGAATCCTTGCCGTGCACGCCGCGATGTGACCGCAGACACGCCCAGCGACGCGCACCCGGTTCTGTCGCGACAGAACTCCGCCCGCTAAGCAGAATTGATGCAGTCGATCACGTCAGTCGACGGACTGGGCGCAGGCCTGTGCGGCCGGTGGACTCAGCCGCGCGGCGGCGGCAGATGTGGCGCGACCAGGGCCAGCGTGCGCTGCAAAGCGCCACGGCCATTGCTGATCAACGTGCAGCCTGCCCGCGCCATGTCCTCGCGCGCCTGCGGGTCCTGGAGCAGGTGCTGCAGCAGGTCACCCACCGCTTGCACGTCATCGCCGATCAGCAAGGCACCGGCCTCACGCATGCGGCGGGAGATCTCGGCGAAGTTGTGCAGGTGGGGGCCGGTCACAGCCGCAGTACCCATTGCCGCCGGTTCCAGCAGGTTGTGGCCACCGATCGGCTGCAGGCTGCCGCCGACGAAGGCAACCTGCGCGCAGGCATAGAACGGCATCAGCTCGCCCAGGGTGTCGATGACGAATACATCCGTGCCGGCCTCGGGCCATTGCTTCGCACGACGGGTCGCCACGCTCCAGCCCTGCTCGCGCGCCAGCACCTCCACCTTCGGGAAGCGCTCGGGGTGCCGCGGCGCCCACAGCAACAACAGGTCGGGGTGCTGCTGGCGCAGGCGCCGATGCAGGTCGATCACCGCCTGCTCCTCGCCATCATGGGTACTGGCCGCGATCCACACCGGGCGCCCGGCGGGCACGCAGGCGTGGAACTGCTCGACGAAGCGCTGCACATCCGGCGTGGCGATATCGAACTTGAGGTTGCCCAGGGCCTGCACCTGTTCCCGCGCCGCCCCCAGCTGCACGAAGCGCGCGGCGTCGTCCTGCGACTGCGCGGCCACGCAGGTGACCGTGCGCAGCGCACGGCGGATCAGCGCCGCCAGCACCCGGTAACCGCGCAGCGAACGCGCAGACAGGCGGGCGTTGAGGATATAGACCGGAATATGGCGGTCGCGGCAGCCGAACAGCATGTTCGGCCACAGCTCGGTTTCCAGGATCAGCGCCAGGCTGGGCTGGAAGTGGCCGAGGAAGCGGTTGACGCTGCCCGGCACGTCGTACGGCAGATAGACGTGGTCCAGCGCGTCCCCCCACAGCGCACGCACGCGCTCCGAACCGGTCGGGGTGATGGTGGTGATGACCCAGCGGATGTCCGGACGCTGTTGGCGCAGGGCATTCACCAGCGGCGCGGCGGCATTGACCTCGCCCACCGAGACCGCATGCAGCCAGACCCGCGGCTGGCCGGTCGGCTGCGGATACGAGGCATAGCGCTCGTCCCAGCGCCGGAAGTATTCACGGACCCGGAAACCGCGCCAGACCAGGTGGTACACGGTGATCGGCAGCAGGATGTAGAGCACGGCCGAGTACAGGCCGCGCAGGATCCATTCGGCAGGGTCTTTGCGCATGCGGCAAGGATACGGGAGCCCCCCGGGAAAGACACGCTGCCGGGTTGGTAGAATGGCGCCATGTCCGATGCCACCACCGCCGTCCGTCCGTCGCTGCGCGATCCCCGCAACTGGCCGATGTTCGCCGCCATGCTCGGCGCCTTCGCCATCGCCCGCCTGCCGTGGATGCTGCAGCGTGCGCTCGGTCGTGGCGTGGGCTGGATCAGCTGGCGCCTGCTCGGCAGCCGCCGTCGCGCCGCCGAAGTCAACCTGCGGCTGTGTTTCCCGGAAAAGGACGAAGCCTGGCGCCAGCGCCTGGTGCGCGACAGCTTCGACGCACTGGGTGTGGGCGTGTTCGAGTGCATCCGCGCGTGGTGGGGCAGCATCGACCGCATCCGCCCACAGGTGCAGATCGAAGGCCTGGAACATCTGCGGCGGATGCAGGCCGAAGGCCGCGGCGTACTGCTGGTGTCCGGCCATTTCATGACCCTGGAGATGTGCGGCCGCCTGCTGTGCGACTACGTCGATCTTTCAGGCATGTACCGCAAGCACAAGAACCCGGTGTACGAGTGGGCGGTGAAGTTCGGCCGCCTGCGCTATGCCAAGGCGATGTTCGCCAACGAGGACATCCGCGCGACCGTGCGCCACCTGAAGAAGGGCGGCTTTCTCTGGTATGCGCCGGACCAGGACATGCGTGGCAAGGACACCGTGTTCGTCCCGTTCTTCGGCCATACCGCGTCCACTATTACGGCCACCCACCAGCTGGCGCGCATGACCGGCTGCGCGGTGATTCCGTACTTCCACCGCCGCGAGGGCGGAAAGTACTTCCTGAAGATCGGCGCGCCGCTGGAGAACTTTCCCAGCGAGGATGTGGAAGCCGATACCACGCGGGTCAACCAGGCCATCGAAGCGATGGTGCGCGAGGCTCCCGACCAGTACCTGTGGATCCACCGCCGCTTCAAGCGCCAGCCCGGCGGCCGGAGCGATTTTTACAAGTAGATCCACGCCATGCGTGGATGCTCTTCGATTCCGTGCCGTGATTCACAACGGCCAGCGGCACCAGGCGTACGGGTATTCCCCCACCACGCACGCCAGGCCCGCACGGACTGGATTGGCCAGGATGTACATTGCCTTCTCGTGAAGTGATTCGTCGGTCCGCATTGCATGGTCGTGATAGCCGTGCTGCCACAGCGCGCCCTGCCGCTCCAGCCGCCGGTTCAGCAACCTGCTGCTGCGTGACTTCAGAAGGGGCATGCACCCGGCCAGGGTTCCTCCGCGCAGCTCCATCAGCCAGTGCAGATGGTCGGGCATGACCACCCAGGCGAGACTGTGGCTGAAGCCCCTACGCTCGACGAAGCGCAGGGTGTCGATCAGGATCGCCATGTTCGCCGCATCGGCGAATAACGGTTCACGGCTAAGGGTTGCCGTGGTCAATGAGTACACGTTGCCGGTTCGGGAATACCGACCGTAGCGGAGTCTGGGGCTGGCCATGCCTCCAGCGTGCGATACACACGGAGGCACAGGTAGTGGAGGTTGGCGTGCATTTGCGTCGGGAAAGCCCCATCCACGCATGGCGTGGATCTACTATGGCGACATGCGCCCAATGATCGTCCCATGCACGCCATGGCGTGGATCCACCGCGGCGACGTTCGTTCGGTACGTGCAGTAGAGCCACGCCATGCGTGGACGGACGATCACAGCAGCGGTGACGCGTCGTCCGATTCCCGCGCCAGCAGGCTGCCGGCGAACAAGGCAGCGAGCAGCACGGTCAGGCCGCCCCAGAACGCGGAATAGAACGCCAGATGCGTGTTGAGCGGGAACACGGTGACCGCCAGCGCCAGCATCGCAGGGCGGGCCCGGTCACGCGCGGCCGTCGGTGCATAGCGCCAGGCCCGCCAGGCCTGGGCCACGGCTGCCAGCCACAGCAGCAGGCCGATCACCCCGGTTTCTGCCAGGATTTCCAGCACGACCTGATGCGCGTGCAGGGCGGGAGCATCCCCCCATACCGCCAGCCCCTCTTCGGCCACGCAGGCGGGATAGGCATCGCGGAAACCGCGTGCGCCGACGCCGTTGAACGGGTGTTCTTCGATCATGCAGACGGCGGCTTCCCAGATACGCGCGCGCCCCGACAGTGCCTCGTCGACACCGCGTTCGCTTCCATCCCACGCCATCGCGGTACGCGCAAGGCGTTCGCGCAGCTGCGGCACGCCTGCGGTGAGCACGCCGGCGCCCAGCACGCCGAGCAGCGCCAGCAGCAGCATCCGCTTCACACCGAACTGGCGCACGCCGCTGTAGGCCAGCACCAGCGCGAAGGTGATCCACGACGCGCGCGAGCCGGCCAGCAGCAGCACGCAGCCCAGCGCCGCCGCGGCCAGTACCCAACCCGGATTGCCAAAGCGACGCGCCAGCGGCAACAACAGGAACGGTGAGAGACTGGCCAGGACCTGGCCGAACTTCAGGTTGCACGGCCCGAGTGCCCCACTGAGGCGATCGACCACGGCTGCCTCAGTGGCCGGGCACAACGCGTGACCACTCACCGCAAGCTTCAGCTGCTCAAGCGACCAGAACCACGGGCTGGTTCCGGCCAGCGCCTGCACCAGCGCATCCAGCGTCCATGCGCCGGTGATCAGCGCCAGACCGCCGAAGGTCAGCCGCCTGCGTCCCGGCGTGGCCACCGCGATCGCCACCAGCCACATGAAGGGCAGGTAGCGCAGGCCGGCAGCCGCCTTCGTCCACGACGCTGCCGGATCGATTGCATCAAACGCCGAGAACGCCTGCGGCAGCCAATAGCCGAGGAACAGGATGGAGGTCAGCGCCCACGCTGCCGTGCTCAACAGATGCGGGCGGCGCTGCAGGCGGCGCATGACCATGCGCGCGGCGGCGTAGACCGCGCCAAGGCCCAGCACGGTCTCCGCGATGCCCGGCAATGGCCACAGCGCTACGTACGTCAGCACCCACCACGGCGCCCAGCGCCCGGCGCGGTCGTCGCGCACGGTGACGGCGGAGTCAGCCAGCGAGGTCGGCATAGAGGCGGAGGGTATCGCGCTGCATGGCCTGCAGCGTAAACGGGATGCGGGTCGGCAGGAACGGCGGCTGCGCCAGCAGGGCCAGCGCACGTTCACCCAACGCGCGTGCATCGCCCAGCGGCACCGCGCCAGCGGGCTGCAGCTGCCGAAGCAGTTCGCCGACGCCACCATGATCCCAGCCCAGCACCGGACGGCCGACCGACAGCGCCTCGACCACGGTGCGGCCAAACGCTTCCGGTTTGTCCGACAGCTGCAGCACCAGATCGCTGGCCGCATAGGCCTGGGCGATACGCGCGGTAGGCGTGCTGATCTGTACGGCCTCGGCCACGCCCAGTGCCGCGGCCTGGCGGCGCAGGTCAGCCACGTAGGCCTCGCGCCCGGGTTCGTCGGTGCCCAGCATCCACAGCTGTGCCGGCACACCAGCTGCACGTACATCGGCGAGCAATTGCAGCGCATGGGCATGTCCCTTCAGCCGGGTGCCCCGCCCCGGCAGCAGCAGCAGCGGGCCCCCAACCTGCGCCAGCCACGGGTAGTCGGCTGCCAGCGCCAGTCGTGGCCGGCGGTCGGCGCTGGCCACGCGCGGAAACTGTGTGACATCGACGCCGCGCGGAATCACCTGCAGCTTCGCTTCGGGTACCGTCGGATAGTGCCGCTGCACGTAGTCGCGCACGGTGTTGGACACGCAGATCACGCGTTCACCGCTGGTCATCACCGCGCTGTAGCGACTGGGCGAATTCAACCCGTGCACGGTGGTTACCCAGTGCGGGCGCTGGGCGGCGGGCATGGCACGGATCGCGTACAGGCCCAGCCATGCCGGCAGCCGCGAACGGGCGTGCACGATGTCCGCGCCGAGTTCAGCGAACAGGCGGCGCAGGGTCGGCAGGTGGCGCAGCGTCAGCAGCGATTTGCGGCCGATGTCGAGGGTGAGGTGCTCGGCACCGCTATCGAGCAGGGGCTGCACCAGGCGGCCACCGGCGGAGACCACCAGCGCACGATGGCCGGCAGCGACCAGGGCCGCAGCGATTTCCAGGGTCGAGCGCTCGACACCGCCGGAGTGCAGCGCCGGCAGCAACTGCACCACGGTCAATCGGCGCATCGAAGGGGCCGCCGTTTAGTCGGCCAGCACGAACACGGAACCGCAGTACGGGCACTGCGCTTCGCCGTTGGGCTCGTCTTCGATCGGCAGGTACACGCGCGGATGCGAGTTCCACAGCGCCATTTCCGGGGTCGGGCAGCTCAACGGCAGATCGCTGCGGTGCACGGTGTAGCGCTTCTCGGCGTTGGCGGGCGCGGTGGCGGTATGGCTCATGGCGGATTCGGTGAACGGGTTGCGAGGCCCGTGATTCTAGCATCTGGGCCGCAACGACATTGCCCCGCAACGCGCCTTTGCACGCCGCCGCCGATGCCTCGCATCTCCCCACCGCACGCCGGGCGGCGGCGACTCCGGGGATTTCGCGGTCGTTCCGGCAGGTTCGCTCGCCAGAATCGACTCCAGCGATATTTCCCGCATTTGGATCGAACTAAATGGCACTTGCCAGCGCGCGGCGGCTGTTGCAGGATCGGGCCAGGTCGCACCCCGACCCACCCAATCCAACCCGATCGCATGGCCCGCCCCCCACCGGACCGGCATCGCCTCTTCCACTGCCAGCCTGGCGGGCGGAGCGATGCTGTCCGTGGTGTCCGCCGATGCGGGTTCGCCCGCCGCCAGCCCTTCCGGGAGACCCTTGCATGACCCTGTCCGATCCGCGCCGCGCCCTGCTTCCGCTCGCCCTGGCCCTGGCCTGTGCGACCACTGCGATGCCGGCGCGGGCGCAGGGGCTGCAGACCTCGTTCGAACCGGGCGAAACTGTACCGGCGCAGGCCACCGGTGCGCTACAGGTCACGATCGGCAATGGACCGGCCGCGCCCTACGCCGCCAAGCGCAACGCCGGCTACAGCGGCCTGCATGCGCTGCGCTACAGCAGCGAAGGCGGCAGCGCGCGGCGCGAACTGTTCAAGGCCGACCTGCCCATCGAGGCCGATACCACGCTGTCGTGGCTGGTGCTGCCGGAAATCGTCGGCAAGGACACCGTCGCCTCGACCTATGTATCGCTGGACCTGCTGCTGGACGATGGCAGCCGCGTTTCGGCCGGTGCGGCACGCGACCAGCATGGCGTGGCGATCGGCGCACGCGCGCAGGGCGAATCGAAGACGCTGTACCCGCAACAATGGGCCCGCAAGGCAGTGCGGCTGGGCGACGTGCCCACGCTGAAGGGCCGCCGCGTGGTGGCGATCGAGCTGGAGGTGGCCAGTGCCGAGGGCGCGCCGGTCTCTGGCTGGATTGATGACGTGCGCCTGGATGCCCAACCGCGCCAGCAGCCGCCGCGCGTCTCGGACTGGGTGCTGACCACACGCGGCACCCAGGCCAACGGAACGTTCTCGCGCGGCAACAACCTCCCGGCCACGGCGGTGCCGCACGGGTTCAACTTCTGGACCCCGGTGACCGACGCCGGCGCACTGAACTGGCTGTACCGCTGGAACGAACAGAACGATGCGCAGAACCGCCCGCAGCTGCAGGCGCTGGCACTGAGCCACCAGCCCAGCCCGTGGATGGGCGACCGCCAGACCTTCCAGGTGATGCCTTCGGCCAGCCCTGGCGCGCCGGACGCCGACCGCCGCAAACGCGCGCTGTCGTTCGACCGCCGCCACGAAAGCGCCCGCCCGTACCGTTACGACGTGCGCTTTGACAATGGCATCGCTGCCGCCATCGCGCCGACCGATCATGCCGCACTGTTCCGATTCGACTTCCCCGAGGGCGGCGACGCCAACCTGCTGTTCGACAATGTCGATGCGCGCGGTGGCCTGACCCTGGACGCCGCCACGCAGACGCTGTCCGGCTACACCGATACGCGCAGCGGCCTGTCCAACGGTTCCAGCCGCATGTACGTGGTGGCCAGCTTCGACAAGCCGTGGCGCAGCAGCGGCCGCCTCGACACCGGCCGCCCGACCGGCTACATCAAGTTCGACGCTGGCAGCGACCGGCGGGTGACGATGCGCATCGCCACCTCGCTGATCTCGGTCGAGCAGGCGCGGCACAACCTGGCACTGGAAATCAGCGCTGCCGATACGCTGGAGAGCGTGGCCAGCCGTGCGCAGGATGCATGGGACGCGCGCCTGGCCCGTTTCGACATCGGCAACGCCAGCGACGACCAGAAGACCACGCTGTACTCCAGCCTGTACCGGCTGTACCTGTACCCCAACTCCGGCCATGAAAACGTGGGCAGCGCGGCCCTACCCGACTGGCGCTACGCCAACCAGGCCAGCGCCAGCGATGACAACACCGATGGCAGCGCGACCCGCAGCTATGCGGCCGTGCGCGACGGCAAGGTCTTCGTCAACAACGGCTTCTGGGATACCTTCCGCACCACCTGGCCGGCCTATGCGCTGTTTACGCCCGACGATGCCGGCCAGCTGGTGCAAGGCTTCATCGAGCAGTACCGCGCCGGCGGCTGGATCGCGCGCTGGTCGTCGCCGGGCTACGCCGACCTGATGGTCGGCACCAGCTCGGACGTGGCCTTCGCCGATGCCTGGCTGAAGGGCATCGGCGGCTTCGATCCGGCCGAGGCCTACGCCGCCGCGCTGAAGAACGCGACCGTGGTCCCGCCCGACCGTCATGTCGGCCGCAAGGGCATGGACCGTTCGACCTTCCGTGGCTACGCCAGCGCGGACGTGCACGAAGGCATGTCATGGACGATGGAAGGCGCGCTCAATGACTTCGGCATCGCCAACATGGCCGATGCACTGGCCAAGCGCGCCACCACGCCGGCTGCACGCGAGCGCTACAGCACCGAGGCCGAGTACTTTCGCTATCGCGCCGCCAGCTACGCGACCATGTTCGACCCGGCCGCCGGCTTCTTCCAGGGCCGCAAGGCCGATGGCCGCTGGCGCGTGGACGCCAAGGATTACGACCCGCGCGTATGGGGCCACGACTACACCGAATCCAATGGCTGGACCTTCGCCTTCACCGCCGCCCACGATGGCGAAGGCCTGGCCGCGCTGTACGGTGGCCGCGACAAGCTGGCGGCGAAGCTGGATACCTTCTTCGCCACACCGGAAACCGCGGACCCGGCACTGGCCGGTTCCTACGGCGGCACCATCCACGAGATGACCGAAGCGCGCGACGTGCGCATGGGCATGTATGCGCACAGCAACCAGCCGGCACACCACATCCCGTGGATGTACCTGTACGCCGGGCAGCCGTGGAAGACCCAGCAGCATGTGCGCGAGATCCTGTCGCGGCTGTATGTGGGCAGTGAGATCGGCCAGGGCTATCCCGGTGACGAGGACAACGGCGAGACCTCGGCCTGGTACGTGCTGGCGTCGCTGGGCCTGTACCCGCTGCGCATGGGCGCACCAGAGTACGTGATCGGCTCGCCGGCCTTCGAACATGCGCGCGTGGAACTGCAGGGTGGTGCCGTGCTGACCGTGAACGCGGCCAACAACTCGCGTGAGAACGTTTACGTGCAGTCGCTGACGATCAACGGCAAACCGTGGACGAAGACCTGGGTGCCGCACGAGCTGATCGCCAAGGGCGCGACCCTCGACTTCGTGATGGGCCCCCGTCCCTCGCGCTGGGGCAGTGGCGTGGATGATGTGCCGCGCTCGTTGACCTCACGCGGCCAGCGCCCGCAGCTGCTGCACGACCTGCTCGGCAGCAGCGCGAAGGCGACGTTGGCCGATGGCCGCGCCCTGCCCGCGCTGGTCGATGACGATGCCGGCACGACGGTGGGCCTGGGCGGCGGTGCAACCATCGCGCTGACGGGCCTGGCTGAGGGCACCCCGACGATGTACACGCTGACCAGCGGTGACAGCCGTATTCAGGGCGGTGAGTGGACACTGGAGGCGCGCAACGGCAGCGGCAGCTGGGCCGTGCTCGACCAGCGCAGCGGCGAAGACTTCGAATCCGCCCGCCAGACCCGTCCATTCCGCATTGCAAAACCCGGTCGCTACAGCGAATACCGCCTGCGCCTGGCGGCACCGGGACGACTGCCGCTGGCGGAGATCGAACTGCTGGCGGCCGGCACCGTACAATGAGCGGCATGCGCTTCCGTTTTCTGCCCTTGGCCCTTGTTGCCCTGTCCTTCTCCAGTTTCGGCCAGACCCAGGCGTTCGATACGCAGCTGACCCGCGACGGCGTGACGCTGAACTACCAGGACGCCCGTGGCGCCCTGGCCGCGCCGCAGCGCAAGCGGGTGATCGATACGTTCTTCTTCGCCTACCTGCGCGAACGTGCGGACTTCCACCCGGCCGCGCCGGCGATGGTGCGCATCGTGATCGACCCGGCCTACACCGGCATCGCCTTCGTCGGCGACAAGGACCAGGCCGCAACGATCACCATCAACCCGGGTTGGCTTGCGCAGCACCCCAACGACATCGACCTGGTCACCCATGAGGCCATGCACATCGTGCAGGGCTATCCGGGCTATGGCGACGCACGGGTGCCGGGTTGGCTGGTGGAGGGCATCGCCGACTACGCACGCGACCGCTACGGCATGGACAATGCCGCTGCGGGCTGGGCACTGCCGGGCAAGGTCGAGAAGGGGCAGAACTTCGACAGCGGCTACCGGGTCACCGGTGCGTTTCTGAAATGGGCCGACGCCGAACATCCGGGCCTGGTGCTGGCACTGGACAAGGCCCTGCGCGACGGCCGCTATGCACCGGCGCTGTGGCAGAAGCACACCGGCAAGGCACTGCCTGCGCTGTGGACGCAGTATGCCAAGCCGCGTTCGGATGCACCGCCGCCGGCACCAGCGCGCCGCGGCAAGCGGCGCTGAGCCCCAACGCACTTTACGTTCGCCGGGCATTGCCCGGCGCTACCGCATCGCGGCCTCAGCGCGACTGCACGAAGCCGGCGTACAGCGCGAACAGTTGCTGGAAGTACCGCCGCGTCACTCGATTGCGCATGACACCCTCGCCCGTGGAAAGTTGGTCGGGCCCAGGGTGGGAAGGCCGGTCCGGTCCCTTCCCACGGCCGGGCCGCGTGGGCGTATTGGGCCGCAGCGGCGTTGCAGGGAAATGACCGCCGGACTGCAATTCATCGGGTAGCGCCGGGCCATGCCCGGCGAGCGCGCAGCGCGGCGCTTCTCGCATTCCGCCGGGCATGGCCCGGCGCTACCCGATCCGGTTTCCGCTGGGCGGAAACGAAACGCGCCCCGAAGGGCGCGTTTCTGCAGATCGCAGCGGAACGAAGGCTTACGCCTTCTTTTCCGCTTCGATCTGCTTGCGGATCTGCGCATCGACCGCCGCAATGGCGGTCATGTTCAGGATCCGGCGCGAGGTCGCGCTGGTGGTCAGGATGTGCACCGGCTTGTTCACGCCCATCAGGATCGGGCCGATCGCCACGCCGTCGGTGAACACACGCACCAGGTTGTAGGCGATGTTGGCCGCTTCCAGGTTCGGCAGCACGAACAGATTGGCGCGGCCCTGCAGGGTCGAGCCCGGCAGCAGCTTCTGGCGCAGCGCTTCATCCCATGCGGTGTCGCCCTGCATTTCGCCATCCACGTTCAGGCGCGGGTTGCGCTTGAGCAGCAGCTCGCGCACCTGGCGCATCTTCAGTGCATCCTTCGAATCGTGGCTGCCGAAGTTGGAGTGCGACAGCAGCGCCACCTTCGGCTCGATGCCGAACAGTTTCATGCGGTACGCCGCCTGCAGGGTTGCTTCGCACAGCTGCTCGGCGGTCGGGTCTTCCTGCACGTGGGTATCGACGAAGAAGAACACGCCCTGCTGGTTGATCACGCCGGTCATTGCCGAGGTCGAGGTGACCTTCGGCTCCAGCGGCAGCACGCTGCGCACGTAGCCCAGCTTCTTGTGGAAGCGGCCGACGATGCCGGTCAGCATCGCATCGGCTTCGCCACGGGCCACCATCACCGCTGCGATCAGGGTCGGGCGCGAACGCATCAGGTTCTTCGCCGCAGCCACGGTCACGCCACGGCGGCCGGTCAGGCCGTGGTAATACTGCCAGTACTCGTTGAAGCGCGGGTCGTCGTTGATGTTGGTGACTTCAACGTTCTCGCCGATCTTCAGGCGCAGGCCGAGGCGCTCGATGCGCGACTCGATCACTTCCGGGCGGCCGATCAGGATCGGATGCGCCAGGCCGTCATCGACCACGTTCTGCACCGCCTGCAGCACCACTTCCTCTTCGCCCTCGGCGTACACCACGCGCTGCTTGTCGCTGCGCGCACGGTCGTACACCGGCTTCATCATCAGGCTGGTGCGGTAGACGAACTGGGCCAGCTTGTCGCGGTAGGCGCCCATGTCCTCGATCGGGCGCGAAGCCACGCCCGAGTCCATCGCGGCCTGGGCCACGGCCGCCGACAGCTCCACCAGCAGGCGGCGGTCAAACGGACGCGGGATCAGGTATTCACGGCCGAAGCTCGGGGTCTCGCCGCCATAGGCCGAGCCCATGTCGGTGGCCGCGCGGCGCGCCAGCGCGGCGATGGCACGCACGCAGGCGATCTTCATTTCCTCGTTGATCGCAGTCGCGCCCACGTCCAACGCACCACGGAACAGGTACGGGAAGCACAGCACGTTGTTGACCTGGTTCGGGTAGTCCGAGCGGCCGGTGCCGATGATCGCGTCCGGACGGGCGGCGCGCGCCACCTCCGGCATGATTTCCGGAGTCGGGTTGGCCAGCGCGAAGATCACCGGATCCGGAGCCATGGTCTTGACCATCTCGGCGGTCAGGATGCCCGGTGCCGACAGCCCCAGGAAGATGTCCGCGCCGTCGACGATCTCGGCCAGGGTGCGCTTGTCGGTATCGCGCGCATAGCGCTGCTTTTCCGGGTCCAGGTCGGTACGGCCGGTGTGGATCACACCCTCGCGGTCGAAGGCCAGGATGTTTTCCGGCTTCAGGCCCAGCTGCACCAGCATGTTCACGCAGGAAATGCCGGCGGCGCCCATGCCCGTGGTCGCCAGCTTCACGTCCTCGATCTTCTTGCCGGTGATCGCCATGGCGTTGAGCACCGCTGCGCCGACGATGATCGCCGTGCCGTGCTGGTCGTCATGGAACACCGGGATCTTCATGCGCTCGCGCAGCTTGCGCTCGACCACGAAGCACTCCGGCGCCTTGATGTCTTCCAGGTTGATGCCGCCGAAGGTCGGCTCCAGCGAGGCGATGATGTCGACCAGCTTGTCCGGGTCGGTTTCATCCACTTCGATGTCGAATACATCGATGCCGGCGAACTTCTGGAACAGCACGCCCTTGCCTTCCATCACCGGCTTGCCGGCCAGCGCGCCGATGTTGCCCAGGCCCAGCACCGCGGTGCCGTTGGAGATCACCGCCACCAGGTTGCCGCGGGCGGTCAGCTCGCTGGCCTGCTGCGGGTCGGCCTTGATCGCTTCACAGGCATACGCCACGCCCGGCGAATACGCCAGCGACAGGTCGCGCTGCGTCAGCATGGGCTTGGTAGCGGAAACCTTGATCTTTCCCGGGGGGGACATCCGGTGGTAATCGAGGGCGGCCTGTTTGAAATCTTCGTTGGACATCGATGTGGGTTACATGAATGGGCAGAAGGGACAGGGGATCATACCCCCGTTGGAGCGTCTGGACCTGTCGCTATCCTGTCGCAGCCATGCTGCGACCGCACAATTCCGTGCCGTATGCGGCGGGGCCCCAGACCAGCATCGGCGTTGCCCATGACAGTCATGGGACGCCTTGAAACGCCGCGGGGCCGTACCACTGTCGTGGCCGGCCCCGCGGTACCACACACCTGGATCAGCCCTTGGCCGGCAGCGCCTCGGGCAGCGCATCGACCGGCGGCGGCAGTTCGCTCTCGCGGCCGTCCAGCGCCAGCTGCAGGCGGTTGCGGTCCAGCGCGCCTTCCCAGCGCGAGACCACCACGGTGGCCACCGCATTGCCGATGAAATTGGTCAGCGAGCGGCATTCGCTCATGAAGCGGTCCACGCCCAGGATCAGCGCCATGCCGGCCACCGGCACCTCCGGCACCACGGCCAGGGTGGCGGCCAGGGTGATGAAACCGGCGCCGGTGACACCGGCCGCGCCCTTGGAGCTGAGCATCGCGACCAGCAGCAGGGCGATCTGGTGGCCCAGGGTCAGTTCGGTGTTGGTGGCCTGGGCGATGAACAGTGCCGCCAGGGTCATGTAGATGTTGGTGCCGTCCAGGTTGAACGAGTAGCCGGTCGGGACCACCAGGCCCACCACCGACTTGCTGCAGCCGGCGCGTTCCATCTTCTCCATCAGCGACGGCAGCGCCGACTCCGACGAAGAGGTGCCCAGCACCAGCAGCAGCTCGGCCTTCAGGTAGCGCGCCAGCTTGAACACCGAGAAGCCACACAGTCGGCAGACCAGGCCCAGGATCACCGCCACGAACAGGAAGGCGGTGAGGTAGAACGAGCCCACCAGCCAGGCCAGGTTGATCAGTGAGCCGACGCCATACTTGCCGATGGTGAAGGCGATCGCGCCGAAGGCACCGATCGGGGCGGCCTTCATCAGGATGTGCACCAGCTTGAACACCGGGGCGACCAGCGCCTCCAGGAAGTTCACGATCGGCCTGCCTTTCTCGCCCACCGAGGCCAGCGCGATGCCGAACAGCACCGCGATGAACAACACCTGCAGGATGTTGCCATCGACGAAGGCGCTCACCAGCGTCTTCGGGATGATGTCCATCAGGAAGCCGACCAGGGTCAGGTCATGCGACTTTTCGACGTAGCTGTGCACCGCGGTCTGGTCCAGCTCGGCCGGGTTGATGTTCATGCCGGCGCCGGGCTGCACCACGTGCGCCACGATCATGCCGACGATCAGCGCCAGCGTAGAGAAGAACAGGAAGTACGCCATCGCCTTGGCAAACACCCGGCCCACCGTGCGCAGGTGGGTCATGCCGGCGATGCCGGTGACGATGGTCAGGAAGATCACCGGTGCGATGATCATCTTCACCAGGTTGATGAAGGCATCGCCCAGCGGCTTCATCTTTTCGCCCACCAACGGTTCGTAGTGGCCGAGGATGGCGCCGAGGACGATCGCCACGATCACCTGGAAGTACAGCTGGCGATAGATCGGCAACGGCTTTGCAGGCGCCGGGGCTGCGGTCGGGATGTGCATGGCGGACTCCGGAAGGGGCGTTTTCAGGCACGTACGGCCCCGGGACTGCACGGGAACCGCTACCGTGGAAACTGATCGCCCTGTGCTGCACGCGCAGGAGGTGCGACCAATGGACGCCTTTGTACGCGCTGGGCACGTCGGCGCAGATAACCTATTGGTACTAGCCCCCCGGTTCAGGTGGCGCAGGTGCCTACACTGGCGCCACACCGCCCAGACACGGGAAGGCCGGTGGCCCGGGCTAACGGCCGGGCGCGTCCTTGCGAAAGTTTCGGCCCCTGCGGCCGTTGTTGTCCTGTCCACACGCAATCCGAGAGAGCCGCACCCAACATGCGCCCGAATCCCACCTTGCTGGCCCTGTCGCTGGCCGCCCTTCCCGCCTTCGCCTCGGCCGCCGATTTCGACAACTGGCCGACCAAGTACGCCTTCGGCGACGGCACCGAACTGGCCGCTACCGCCAACATCGCCTACGACTACAACGATTTCTCCTCGGGCAGTGGCCTGGAGGATGACGACGCGGTGCGTCGCAAGGAGTTCGGTGCGACGCTGAAGAAGAAGGGCGTTTACGACGCGATGGTCTACTACGACTTCCAGTCCGATACCTGGCTGGACGTGTTCGTGCGCTTTGAAAGCAAGGCCTTCTTCGGCCGCGACATCGGCCGCTTCCGCTTCGGCTACATGAAGACCCCGGTCGGCCTGGACGCGAACACCTCTTCGCGCGCCGGCAGCTTCCTGGAAACCGCGCTGCCCGTGCAGGCCTTCTACGCCGGCCGCCGCACCGGCGTGGAATGGGTGCTGGAGCGCCCGCAGTACCTGCTGCAGGCCGGCGCCTATGGCGGCAAGGACCTGCAGGGTGACAACCCCGGCACCACCCAGGCCGTGCGTGCGGTGTGGACCCCGGTGAAGGCGCCGGGTGACGTGATTCACCTGGGCCTGGCCTATTCGCAGGAGAATCCGCGCGGCTACAGCGATGGCCGTGACGTGCACCACGAGGCCAGCGCGCGCCTGCGTGCACGCCCGGAAGCCGGCCTGACCGACATCCGCTATGTCGATTCCGGCGCGCTGGTCACCGCCGACCAGATCCGCCGCACCGGCCTGGAAGGCATCTGGATACGCGGTCCGTTCTCGCTGCAGGCCGAAGCCCTGCGTGCCACGGTCACCCGCCATGACGGCAAGCCCGACTACACCGGCAGCGGCCAGTACGCGATGGCCAGCTGGGTGCTGACCGGCGAGTCGCGCCCGTACAACGCAGGTGCCGTGGCCAACATCAAGCCGGCGCACGACTACGGCGCGGTGGAACTGGTGGCCCGTTACAGCCGCTTGGACCTCGACGATGGCAGCATCCTTGGTGGCCGCCAGCACGACCTGACCCTGGGCGCGAACTGGTACCTGACCAGCCACTTCAAGTTCCAGGCCAACTATGTGAAGGTCGACGCCAGCCGTCGCGGTGTGCACAGCACGCCGGAGATCTTCGAACTGCGCGCGCAGATGCACTTCTGACCCCTTCCACGTCAGACCCCGGCGGGCGTCCACGTCACGCCCGCCGGCCCTGCGTAGACTGCCGCCATGTACCGGCTCAGCCGCCACCGGCTGCTGTTGCTGACCCTCCTGGTGATGGTCGGTGGCACCGTGCTGTGTGCGGTCGCCGCCGGCCACTACGCCTGGCGGCGCGCCCTCGGCGAGGAAAGCAGCCAGGTGCAACGCCAGCTGCAGCTGTACGGCCAGGGCCTGCAGCAGCGCATCGACCGCTTCGGCACGTTGCCGCAGGTACTGGCGCTGGATCCGGATCTGCTGCACGCCCTGCGTGTGCCGCCCTCGCCCAGCGAACAGCAGCGGCTGAACCTCAAGCTGCAACGCGCCAATGAAGTCACCCGTGCCTCGACCCTGACCCTGGTCGGCCACGACGGCGTGGCAGTGGCGGCCAGCAACTGGGACCAGCCGACCAGCAACGTCGGCGAGAACTACAGCTACCGCCCCTACTACCGGCAGGCACTGGCGCAGGGCCGCGGCCGCTTCTACGGCATCGGCATGACCACCGGCGTACCCGGCTACTACCTGTCGCAGGCCATCGAGGAAGGTGGCAAGCGGCTCGGCGTGGTGGTGATCAAGGTCGAGCTGTCGGCGCTGGAACAGGAATGGTTGAGCAGCCCGGACGTGGTGCTGGCCAGCGACGACCATGACGTGGTGTTCCTGGCCAACCGTGACAGCTGGCGCTACCGCCTGCTGCGCCCGCTGGGCGCCGATGAGCGCCGCGAAATGCTGGACGCCCGCCAATACGCCGACCGCGCGTTGCAGCCATTGCGCGCGCGTACTGAAGACGTGCTTGCCGATGGTGGCCGCATGGTGCGCCTGCTCGATCCCGCACTGCCGCAGCCGATGCTGTGGCAAAGCCTGCCGCTGCCCGCCGAAGGCTGGAACCTGCATCTGCTGCACGACGCCAGCGCCGCCACCGCCGCCGGTCGCGCGGCCGCACTCACCGGCGGTGCTGCGTGGCTGGCGCTGGGCTTCCTGGTGCTGTTCGTGCAGCAGCGCCGACGCCTGGCCAAGCATCGCCTGCGCAGCCGCCGCGAACTGGAAACCCTGCTCAAGCAGCACGCACAGGAACTGCGCACCGCACAGGATGGCCTGCTGCAGGCGGCCACCGACGCCGACAGCGGACTCAGCCGCAGCCTCGAACACCTGCCGCAGGGCGTGGTGGTGATCGACCGCGAACTGCGCCTGGTCGCGTGGAATTCGCGCTATCTGGAACTGTTCCGGTTCCCGGCAGACCTGGTCCGCGTGGGCCGGCCGATCGAGGAACTGTTCCGCTTCAACGCACGCCGTGGCCTGCTCGGTCCGGGCCCCGTCGATGAAGCAATCGAGCGTCGCCTGAACCACCTGCGCAGCGGCCGCCCGCACATGCGCGAGAGCGAGAAGGACGACGGCACGGTGCTGGAGATCCGTGGCAATCCGCTGCCTGACGGCGGCTTCGTCACCAGCTATGCCGACATCACCAGCTACAAGAACGCCGCGCGCGAACTGCGCTCCTTGGCCGATGCGCTGGAACACCGCATCGCCGAACGCACCCGCGACCTGGACGAAGCACGCCGCGAAGCCGAGCAGGCCAACCGCTACAAGACCCGTTTCGTTGCCTCGGCCGTGCACGACCTGCTGCAGCCCCTCAACGCGGCGCGCATGTTCGTCTCGGTGCTGCGCGGCAAGCTGAGTGACCCGGCGCAGCAACAGACCAGCGACCACATCGATGCTGCATTGGCCGCGCAGGATGCGATCCTCAACAGCCTGCTGGATATCGCGCGCCTGGAATCGGGCAGCCTGCCCACGCGCGTACAGGCGTTCCGGCTCGGGCCTTTGCTGCAGACGCTGGCACGCGAGTTCGGCATCGCCGCGCAGTCACGTGGGCTGGTGGTCGACTGGGTCGATACCGCTGCGGTGGTGGTCAGCGATGAAGCGCTGCTGCGCCGCATCCTGCAGAACTTCCTGTCCAACGCACTGCGCTACAGCGAACGTGGCCGCGTGCTGCTCGGCTGCCGTCGCCGCGAAGGCCTGCTGTGGATCGAAGTTCACGACCAGGGCCCCGGCATTCCCGATGCGCTGCAGGGCGAGATCTTCGAGGAGTTCCGCCGCCTGCACGACGGCCAGCAGCGCGGCGCCGGCCTTGGCCTGGCGATCGTCGACCGCATCGGTCGGCTGCTCGGCCACCCGATCCGCCTGCGCTCGCAGCTGGGCCAGGGCAGCGTGTTCGCGGTGGGCGTGCCGTTCGGCGAAGCCAGCGCGATTCCCGCTACTGCTCCTGTGCCGGTGCTGATGCAGGAACCGGCCGCAGACAACCCGCTTCGCGGTCGCCGGGTGTGGGTGATCGACGACGATCCGCACGTCTGCGCCGCCAGCCGCGCGCTGCTGGAGCGCTGGGGCTGCGAGGTGGCGCTGGCCGACGGCCCGCAGGCGGCGCTGCAGCTGGCGGCAACAGGCGCGGTGCCAGAGCTGGTGCTGCTGGATGTGCGCATGGGTGACCACCATGGCCCGGTGCTGTACGAGACATTGGCAGAGCTGTGGCAGGCCCGTCCGCCGGTGGTGCTGGTCACCGCCGAGCGCGATGCGGGATTGCGTGAGATGGCTGCCGAACGCGGTTGGGGAATGATGGCCAAGCCGGTGAAGCCGCCGGCGCTGCGGGCGCTGATGAGTCAGTTGCTGATCCGGCATCGCGGGTAGTTTCCAGCCAACGGCGCAGCCCCTCGTGGGTGGTGTCTGGTTGGTCGTGGAAAGCAAAAGCCGTGGGTGGGGCCGGGGGGGGGGGGGGGGGGGGGGGGGGGGGGGGGGGGGGGGGGGGGGGGGGGGGGGGGGCCCGCCCCCCCCCCCCCCCCCCCCCCCCCCCCCCCCCCC
>NZ_JAPTFO010000036.1:0-42626 GCF_030985515.1 Stenotrophomonas sp. Sm10 | reverse complement strand
GGGGCGGGCACTACCGATCGGGTGGGTGCCGACCGTTGGTCGGCACATCCCATTCCACGCCTACCGCTCGATCGCCGGCAACGCATCGGACAACAACAACCGGTCAATCCGTCGCAACGCACTCTCCAGCTGCCGTCGGTCCGCCGCCAGCCCCAGCGACAACCGCACGCCGTACTGGAGCGAGACCCCCGGCGGACAGAACGCCGATGACGGCGCAATCGCCAGCCCCTGCAGCTGTGCGGTACGCACCAGCGTGGCGTCGGTCCAGGGTGCCGGTATCCGGCACCAGGCATGCAGGCCCTCCGCGCGCTGCAGCAGCGACGGCGCGAGCAGGTAACGTGCCATGCGCATGCGCTCGCGTGCCTCGGCGCGTACCTGGGCCAGCAGTGACTGCGCCGAACCATCCAGCAGCAGTTGGCTGGCCAATGCCGAGACCAGCGGATGGCCCATCAGCCGCGTCGCCCGCAACGCCGCCGTCATCGCCTCGGCGTGCGCAGCGCTCGGGCACTGCACGAACGCGGTGCGCAGGCCAGGGCTGATCACCTTCGACAGCGTCGCCACATAGAACACATGGCGCGGTGCCAGCGTTGCCAGGGGTATCGGTGCATCTTCGGCAAGGTGCCAGTACGGATCATCCTCGATCGCCAGCAGGCCTTCGCTCTCCAGTACACGCGCCAGCGCCTCGCGCCGCTGCAGCGGCAGGGTCAGCGCGGTCGGGTTCTGGCAGGTGGGATTGAGATAGACCAGGCGCGCGCCGCTTTCGCGTGCCTGCCGCAGCAGCGCTGCAGGACACATGCCGTGTTCGTCGCCGTCCACCGGCAGCAGCCGCCGGCCCAGTGCGGCGGCGGCCTGCAGCAGGCCCGGGTAGACCAGCGCATCGCAGAGGATCGTATCGCCATCGCGGCCCTGGCTGACCAGGATCGCGGCCAATGCCACCTGCGCGCCTTCGGTCAGCAGCAGGCAGTCGTCATCCACGGCGCCCAGCATCGGCTGCAGCCAACGCGCCGCAGCATGGCGATCAGTGGGGTTGCCGCCACCCAGGTGATAGGTCATCAGGTTCGGCGCGTTGCTGCGTGCAAGCACGGCGGCGGCACCGCGGCGCAGTGTCTCGGCCAGCGCATCGGCGTCGGGCACCGGCGGCACGTTCATGCTCAGGTCCACTGCCTGGTCGAAGCCGGCTTTGGGCGGTGCGATGAAACTGCCCTGTGGTCCGCGTGCTTCGATCAGGCCGCGCTTGCGTGCTTCATCGAACGCGCGGGTGACCGTGGTCAGGTCGATGCCGAGCTGCTGTGCCAACGCGCGCTGCGAGGGCAGGCGCTGTCCGGGTGCCAGACCACCACGGCGCACTGTGCGTTCCAGCGAATTGACGATGCGCAGGTAGATCGGGCCGCTGTGCGCGAGCACGTCCTGCACCCACTCGCGCGCTGCGACATCCGGTCGCGGCATGTACGGAGCATGTCGGGGCGTATCGTTGCTTCCAACGGCGGGAGCCTGTCCATAACCATCGGTCGGTTCGGACAGGTGACCGCCGTTGTTGTTTGCGGCGGTCGCGCCACCCAGAGCCAGTGATGTCATTGCGCGTCCTCAGCGCTTGGCCTGCCAGGGGCAGTAGCAGCCCACGGCAAGCAGTCCCTTGGGGCGCACGGTTTCGCCGCGCACCAGTCTGTCCAGCAGCGGTTCGACGAAACTGTTGGCCGAGTTGCAGACCATGCCGATGCTGTACGGGCCGGCGTAGGCCAGATGGCCCTGCCGGTCCCAGATCGCCACCGCAGGGCTGGCCGGGATGTGCTCGATGCCGTCGATGGACGGCAGGTTGATCACCTTGTTGCGCAGCGGCTCGGGCAGTTCGCCCTGCGTGCCAGGGCGACGGATCGCGTAGAAGTCGATGCCGGCGCGGCGGTACATGCTGATCAGGTAGCTCAGGTGGGCACCGGTCTCGCGGTTGCACACCCCGCAGGCCGGGTCCCAGAAATGCACCACGCGGATGCGGCCGGTATCTCCGGCCAGATCGGCCGGCAGGCGCAGCTGCGAGTCGTCGAAGACGATGGCCTGTTCGGTGAACGTGGACTGCGCGCTGTAACCGAAGTACTGCCACAGTGCAGCCGCCACGCCGGCCATGAACAGGCAGGCGAGGGCGATCATCGTCGGCAGCAGCCAGCGGCGGCGCGGCGCGGCTGCGCCCATCAGGAGTCTTCCCGGCCGAACTTGTGCACGTACTGCTTGCGCATCTCGCGGCAGGAATCGGCCTGCGCGCGGCGCTGGATCTCGCTACGCGACGGATCCTCGCTGCGCTGCAGGCACTGCTCGATGGCATGGCGTTCGGCGGCCTGTACGTCCACGGTCTGTGGCTGCAGGCAGACCCAGGCCAGCGCGGCCAGCATCAGCACCACAAAGCCACCGCAACCGGCCATCACCAGGTGGAACTTCAGTTTCTCGGCGCGCATCGATGCACGTCCCTTCATCCATACATTGCATACAAAATATCATCTTGTATGGATCTCTTGCCACGTGGACGACTCAGACGATGGCGTTGTGCCGGGCCTCGGGAACTTCGGACAGGATCTCGTTCAGCTTGGCCAGCGCCCCGGCCAAAGCGCCCTGGTCGACCGCGCCGCCCAGCGACAGGCGGATTGCGTTGCCCGGCGGCGGTTCTTCCACGCTGAAGGCGTCGGAACTGGCGATGCCCAGGCCCTGTTCCTGCGCGGCCTGGATCAGCCGGTACTGGTCCAGCCGTGGCGGCAGCGGCAGCCACACATGCAGGCCGGCCGGATGCGCCTGGGCGCGGGTGGGCAGATACCGGGCGGCAATGGCCTGGCGCTCGCGCAGCTCCTGCTGGAAGCGCTGCACCATGTCCTGGGCCTGGCCACTGCGGATCCACTGCGAGGCCATCGCCACCATCGACTGGGTCGGCATCAGTGCGATCGCGCGCAGGGCGTCCAGCACTGGCTCCATCGGCTCGCCGGCCGGCACCACCAGGTAGGCGGTGCGCAGGCCCGGGGCCAGGCACTTGGACAGGGTGGAGATGTAGTAGACCGGGCAGCCGGCGTCGCGATGGGCGGCCAACGGCGGCGCGGCGTCACCAGCCAGCAACCAGTAGGGATCGTCTTCGATCACGGTCAGATCGTGGCGCTTGGCAACCGCCAGCAGGGCCTGCCGGCGCCGCGCCGACATCGTTGCCGTGGTCGGGTTCTGGATGGTCGGCACCAGGTACAGCAGGCGCGGGCGGCGCAGCTGGCAGGCTTCTTCCAGTGCCTCGGGCAGCATGCCTTCGGCGTCCATCGCCACCGGCACTACGCCCCGCTGCAGCACGCGCGCGGCGGCCAGCAGGCCCGGGTAGGTCAGCTGTTCGGCGGCGATCAGCCCGCCTGGCTGGGTGCGGGCCAGGATCAGCGCGCACAGCGCGGTCTGCGCGCCGGGGCAGATCACCACCTGGTCGGCACCGACTGTCCCCAGCATCGGCGCCAGCCACTGCACAGCGGCGGCGCGGTCCTCGCGGGTGCCGGCGCCGACGTGGTAGCTCATCAGTTCGCCCTGGCCCAGCTGCTGGCCCACGTGCTGGAAACCGGCCTCCATGCCCTGTGCGAACGGCGCGCTGCCCAGCAGCGGCGGGATGTTCATGCTCAGGTCCACCGAGGTGCTGCGGTTGCCGGCCGACAGTGCGATGAAGGTGCCGCCGGCGCCCTGCGCATCGAGCAGGCCGGCCTGGCGCAGCTCGGCAAAGGCACGGGTGACCGTGGTCAGGTCCACGCCCACCTGCTGGGCCAGGTCGCGCTGCGGCGGCAGGCGGTCGCCCGGGCGCAGCACGCCGTCATCCACCGCCTCGCGCACCTGCTGGGCAATCTGCAGGTACAGCGGGCCGGCGCCCTCGCGGAAGGGGCGGACCCAGGTGCGATTGGGGTGTTTCAGGCGGCGGCCGGCGGCAGGTGGCGTCATCGGTCAGATTTTTCCATACGTGCAGATGCACAGGTCCATACAATGCTGTATCTTGTATGGGCTTGATTGGAGTGGCTCGCCTGCTTGTAGGCGACCTCGTACCCACAGTGTAGCCGCTCCACGCCCGGGCGCTGCGCGCAGGCGAGCCGGTCAAGCGCGCTTCTTCAACAGGGTTGACCTCCAATGAATATCTGCTGGAACCGCATCCGCCTGGCGCTGGTCGCCCTGGCCTGCGTCGGCCTGTCGGGCTGTGACTGGGTGCTGCTGGATTCGAAGGGCATGGTCGGGCTCGCCCAGCGCGACCTGATCCTGATCTGCATCGGCCTGATGCTGATCGTGGTGATACCGGCCATCGTGCTGACCTTCGTGTTCGCGTGGCGCTACCGCGCCGGCAACACCAAAGCGAAATACATGCCTGACTGGTCGCACTCCACCAAGGTGGAGATCGTGGTCTGGGGCGTGCCGCTGATCATCATCGCGGTGCTGGCGGTGATCGTGTGGAAGTCGACCCACGAGCTGGACCCGTACAAGCCGCTGGACGTGGCCGGAGAGCCGCTGCACGTGGACGTGATCGCCACCGACTGGAAGTGGGTGTTCGTGTACCCGGACCTGGGCATCGCCACGGTCAACCAGCTCAACTTCCCGGCCAACCGCCCGCTGGCGTTCAATATCACCTCCAACTCGACGATGAATACCTTCTTCATCCCGCAACTGGGTGGGCAGATCTACGCGATGGCTGGCATGCGCACGCAGCTGCACCTGATCGCCAACGAGCCCGGCCAGTTCCGTGGCATGTCCGGTAACTACAGCGGGCATGGCTTCTCCAACATGAAGTTCATCGCCACTGCCAGCAGCAACGAAGACTTCGAGCGCTGGGTGGCCGAGGTGCGCAGCGCGCCGGACGCGCTCAGCTTCGCGCAGTTCAAGGCGCTGGCCGCGCCGTCGAAGAACGCACCGGTGCAGCACTTCTCCAGTGTTGAACCGCTGCTGTTCAAGAAGGTCATCGACCAGTTCATCGGCGTCGGTGAGAACACCGCTGCGGCTACCCCGGCGGGCGCTGCCGGCGGTGCCCAGGTTTCCCAGGAGTAACGAACATGTTGGGTAAATTGACGTGGGAGGCCGTGCCGCTGCACGAGCCGATCGTCGTGGTCACATTGGTGGCCATGGTGCTGGGTGGCCTCGCGCTGCTTGGCGCGGTGACGTACTTCAAGCTGTGGGGCCCGTTGTGGCGTGACTGGTTCACCACCGTGGACCACAAGAAGATCGGCATCATGTACGTGGTGGTGGCGCTGGTCATGCTGGTGCGTGGCTTCGCCGACGCGCTGATGATGCGCGCGCAGCTGGCCGCGGCCGGGCCGGGCAGTGATGGCTTCCTGCCACCGGAGCATTACGACCAGATCTTCACCGCGCACGGCGTGATCATGATCTTCTTCGTGGCCACCCCGTTCGTGGTCGGCCTGATGAACATCATCGTGCCGCTGCAGATCGGCGCACGCGACATGGCGTTCCCGTTCCTCAACGCCTTCAGCTTCTGGATCTTCGTGGTCGGCGCTGCGCTGATGATGATCTCGCTGGGCGTTGGCGAATTCGCCATGACCGGCTGGGTCGCCTATCCGCCGCTGTCGGGCATCGAGTTCAGTCCAGGCGTGGGTGTCGACTACTACATCTGGGCATTGCAGGCGTCCGGTGTCGGCACCTTGCTGACCGGCGTCAACCTGTTCATCACCATCCTGCGCATGCGTGCGCCGGGCATGACCCTGATGAAGATGCCGGTGTTCACCTGGACCGTGCTGGTCACCAGCGTGATCATCATCGCCGCCTTCCCGATCCTGACCGTGGCGCTGGGCGCGCTCACCCTGGATCGCTACCTGGACTTCAACTTCTACACCAACACATTGGGTGGCAACCCGATGATGTACGTGAACCTGGTGTGGGCCTGGGGCCATCCGGAGGTGTACATCCTGGTGCTGCCGGCGTTCGGCATCTTCTCTGAAGTCACTGCCACGTTCGCGCGCAAGAAGCTGTTCGGTTACAAGTCGATGGTGGGCGCCACGCTGGCGATCGGCATCCTGTCGTTCATCGTCTGGCTGCACCACTTCTTCACCATGGGTTCCGGTGCCAGCGTCAATGCCTTCTTCGGCATCATGACGATGATCATCGCCATTCCCACCGGCGTTAAGATCTTTACCTGGCTGTTCACCATGTACGGTGGCCGCGTCGAGTTCAGCGTGCCGATGCTGTGGACCATCGCGTTCCTGGTCACCTTCACCATCGGTGGCATGACCGGCGTGCTGCTGGCCATCCCGGGCGCGGACTTCCTGCTGCACAACAGCCTGTTCCTGGTCGCGCACTTCCATAACACCATCATCGGCGGCGCGCTGTTCGGCTACCTGGCCGGCTTCGCCTACTGGTTCCCGAAGGTGTTCGGCTTCACCCTCAACGAGCGCCTGGGCAAGTGGTCGTTCGCCTGCTGGGTGATCGGCTTCTACCTGGCCTTCATGCCGCTGTACATGCTGGGCTTCATGGGCATGACCCGTCGCATGAACCAGTACGACAACCCGGCGTGGACGCCGTACCTGATCGCTGCCTTCATCGGCGCGCTGTTCGTGTTCGCGGGCATCATCCTGATGCTGGTGCAGATCTACGTGAGCGTTCGCGACCGCAAGCGCAACCTGGACCTGACCGGCGACCCGTGGAATGCGCGCACGCTGGAATGGGCCACGCCGTCGCCGCCGCCGTTCTACAACTTCGCCGTGGTGCCCAAGGCCGATGAGCTGGACGCCTTCCACGAAGCGAAGAAGCGCGGCCTGCCGCCGCCGCCGAAGAAGTACGCACCGATCCACATGCCGAAGAACACCGGCGTGCCGCTGATCCTCAACATCTGGATCCTGGTGCTGTGCTTCGCCCTGGTCTGGCACATCTGGTGGATGGCCGCGGCCAGCTTCATCGCGATGATCGTGACCCTGATCGTGCGGTCCTACGACGAGGACGTGGACTACTACGTCAGTTCCGAAGAGGTGGCGCGCACCGAAGCGGCCAGCCTGGCCAAGTTGAAGGAGGTACGCGCATGAACCTGTTGACCCGCCCCGAGCTGGCCAGCGACACGCAGGCGCACGAGGACCACCACGAGCACGACCACGGCCACGAACAGGGCGGCATGAAGGTGTTCGGCATGTGGGTCTACCTCATGTCCGACCTGGTGCTGTTCGGTTCGCTGTTCGCCTCGTACGCAGTGCTCAGCACCGCCTACGCCGGCGGCCCCACCGGCAAGGAGCTGTTCTCGCTGCCGTTCGTGATGGCCGAGACCTTCCTGCTGCTGGTCTCCAGCATCACCTACGGCCAGGCCGTACTGGCGATGCATCGCCACGACACCTCGGCGGTGCTGCGCTGGCTGGGCGTGACCTTCGTGCTCGGTGCCTCGTTCATCGGCATGGAGATCTACGAGTTCTCGCACCTGATCCACGAAGGCGCGGGCCCCAGCACCAGTGCCTACCTGTCGGCGTTCTTCGCGCTGGTCGCCACCCACGGCCTGCACGTGGCCAGCGGCCTGATCTGGATGGCGGTGGTCATGCACCAGGTCTACCGCCGTGGCCTGACCCCGACCAACATCACCCGTGTGTCGTGCCTGAGCCTGTTCTGGCACTTCCTGGACCTGGTGTGGATCTGCGTCTTCACCTTCGTCTATCTGATCGGAGCCTTCTGACATGGCCCACGTCGAAACCTCGCGCGCAGGCAATGCGCACGGCTCCACCAAGTCCTACCTGATCGGCTTCGTGCTGTGCGCGCTGCTGACCGTGGTGCCGTTCGCACTGGTGATGAACCCGGTGCTGTCGCGGCCGCTCACGCTGTTCCTGCTGGTCGGCTTCGCGGTGGCGCAGATCCTGGTACAGCTGGTCTATTTCCTGCACATGGACCGCAAGTCCGAAGGTGGCTGGAACCTGGCCAGCTTCGTGTTCACCCTGGTGATCCTGTTCATCATCGTCGCGCTGTCGGTATGGATCATCTGGAGCATGCACTACCACATGATGATCAACTGAGCCTGCGAACCGTGAAAGGCATCGCGTTCCCCCAACGTGGCCTGCGGCTGGCCGCAGGCCTGCTGCTCGGCCTGCTGGCCGGTTGCAGTGCGCAGTCGCGCATGGACTTCTACTCCAAGGACATCGCCTGCGAAGAGCTCGGCCAGCAGTGGTCGATGCCCGACAGCCACGGCACCGTGCGTGGCCCGAAGGACCTGCAGGGGCAGGTGACCTATCTGTTCTTCGGTTTCACCAGCTGCCCGGATGTGTGCCCGACCACCATGGTCGAGCTGAGCCAGGTCAAGCACCTGATGGGCAAGGATGCCGACCAGCTGCAGGTGGTGTTCGTCAGCGTCGACCCGGCCCGCGACACCCCGGAAGTTGCGCGGACCTACGTGGAAGCGTTCGACCCCAAGGCAATCGCGCTGGTCGGCAACGAAGCGCAGCTGGCGGCGATGGCCAGCGACTTCAAGGCGTTCTACGAAAAGGAACCCGGTCAGGTACCGGATACCTACACGATGAGCCACATTGCCGGCGGCTACGTGTTCGACCGCCAGGGTCGACTGCGCCTGTTCGCGCCCTATGGCATGCCGGTGGACAAGCTGTTCTCCGACGTGCAGCGCCTGCTGCTCGAGCCCGCTCATCCAGCCGCCGGCAACGACGCACTGGCCAGCTGCCACCTCAAGCACAGCGATACACTCGCCGCCCGCTGACGCTGGTGTGTGCCGACCACTGCTCCTGGTGAGTGCCAACCTTGGTTGGCACAGCTGTAGAGCCGAGCCGATGCTCGGCTCCGTGCTTACCGCGCAGCCTGCAAACAGCAGCCGAGCATAGGCTCGGCTCTACATGCTCGCCGCCCCGGTAGGTGTCGACCCTGGTCGACACGCGATGCATGAATCCGGTGGGTGCTGACCGTTGGTCGGCACATCCATCAATCCCCGGCTGGCCAGGAGAGCCGACCGGCCGGGGGCACCACTCAACGCCTTACTTGGTTTCTTCCCACTGCACCACGTCCGGCTCGGCCGCCTTGATGCCGGCGGTCGACAGCAGCCTGGTGGTCGCATCCAGCGCCGCGTTCACCGACGGGTATTCCACGATGGCCTGGCCTGAAGCCTTGGAGACCTTCACCACGGTACCGCCAGTGGCGGCGGCTGCGCGCTGGGCCGAGGCTGCATCGGTGAAGAACACCTTGACCCGCGAGGTCGCCACCACCGGCGCGCCGTCACGGGACACCGCCGCCGCGAACTTGCCGGCACCGGCATCAGCAGGCGCGGCGGTGGCGCCATCCAGCGAACGCTTGGTACGCGCGCTGGTGGTCGCCGCCGCCTGCGGGGTGATCGTGAACTGGCCGCCGCTGGCCTGCTTTACCGTTGCCGAGGGCGACAGCTGGAAACGCGTGCCGCCCACGTCGAATGTGCGGCCGGTAGCGGATGCCTTCAGTTCCTGCGCATCCACGGTCGACAGGGTCCTGGCCGGAGGGGTCTGCCCCGAGCTCTGTGCCCAGGCAGGGGAGGTCATCACCGCGAAGGTGAGCGTGCTCAACAGAATGGTCGTCTTCATCATCAGTGCCCCAGAACGCGGATCTTGAAGAATTCGAGGTTGCCACGCGATGCAGCGGTCGCGGCCTGCCCCATGTCGGTCACTTCCAGCGTCCAGGTGCCCGTGGCGTTCTCATCCAGGAAGGCATTGCTGGACAGCAGGTCCCAGCTGGTGAAGTTGCTCTGCGCGCCACCCGTGCCCGAACCGATCGCGGTGAACGCCGGCTGCACCACGCTGCGGGTGCCGCTGGGCGACACCAGCACGAACTGCAGCTGGCGCGTGTTGCGGTGGTTGACCCGGAAGCCCAGCTGCACGCTCTCGATGTTGCGCGCGCCGTTGGCCAGCTGGAAGGTCAGGCGTGCGGCGGCGGCCGAGGTGTTGCCGATGGCCACGGTACGCGTGGTGTTGCGCCAGCCGCTATCGACCAGCGCACCGAGCGACTGGAAGTTCTCGGCCACCTGCACCGCGCGTGCAGCGTTGACCACGCCGAAGCCATACCAGTTGCTGTAGGCACGGCCGGCAGCATTCACCGTCCAGCCCGGCACCAGCGTGCGGCCGTCGGCCAGCGTCACCGCCGGCTGGTTCGGGTGGTTGCGGGTGGCGGTGGTGGCCAGGATGTACTTCACATCGCGATAGGACAGGTTCGGGTTGGCTTCCAGCACCAGCGCCGCCACGCCCGAGACCATCGGCGCCGACGCCGAGGTGCCGTTCATCTTGGCGGTGTAGTTGCAGGTGCTGTCGATGGCCGACAGGTTGCTGTCCAGGGTGTTCTGGCGGTTGGTGTTCTTGTTGCTGCCCTGCGCGCACCCGGTCACGTCGGTGGTGACGATGGCCGGGTCGTAGGCGCGTGCCACCAGGCCGGGCGCGTACTGCGCCTGCAGGCCGTACTCACCGCCAAAGGCCGAGACCCACAGTGCCGAGCCGGTGGAGGAGTAGGACGAGCGCACGCCATCGGCACGCACCGCGCCTACGGTGATGACGTTGAACAGGTTGTTGCGCGGATCGCGTCCGGCCGGCACGCAGCCGGTGTTGCGGTTCTTGGTGTCGGTGGTGCAGACATCCTGGGTCTGGCTGATCGAGGCATTGTTGAAGTTGTTGCCGGCCGACTTCACGTAGATGCCGCCACGGCCACCGCGCGTGCCCGACAGTGCCTGCTCATACGAACGAATCGTGTTTTCGCTGTACGCCAGCGGCAGGTTCGGATTGCCCGGGCCGGCACCCCAGCTGTTGTTGAACACCTGCACGTCGGCCGACTCCGCGCCGTCCCACCAGGCGTACTCGATGTTGCTCTGCTGGTTGCCCAGGGCCGAGCGCGAAATCGGGTTGAAGCCTTTCAGCGTCGCCGCCGGCGCCACACCGCGCACGCCCAGGTTGTTGGCGCCCACCGCGCCCGCAATGCCGCCGACCATGGTTCCGTGGTTGTCGACATCCGGGTTGGTCGGGGTGGGGTTGTTCGAGCCATTGGTGAAGTTCTTGCCGGCCACCGCCGCCACGTTGGCGGCCAGGTCCGGGTGCGCGATCTGCAGGCCATCATCGACGATGGCGATGGTGACGCCCTGGCCGCGGATGCCGTTGCGGAACAGGCCATCCACGTTCAGGTCGTTGCCGGCCACCGGCAGGGTGTCAGCCGGGACCGTCTGCCCGGTGTTGAGCAGGTGCCACTGTATCCCCGCCAGTGGATCGGCCTGTTGGGCCTGGGCGGTGACGGCCAGACTGCCCAGCACCAGGGCAGTGGCAAGGGCCAGGCGCGCAGAGCGCGGTGGCGCGGAGCGTTGCGTGTGTCGCTTCATACACGAATCCTTCTGTTGTGAATCGGCATGGCAGGACGGCGGGGCGGATCTGCCCCATCGCAACGAGCCAAACGCGACACAACGAACAAACCCCTACCTCTTCACACCCGCAATGTGCGAATGTGCCAATTGCGTCACAAACACTTAGTACGTCAAGTTATGACGGGGCACTCGAATGCCTTCACGCCATCATCGCGTGCTTGCTTCGAGGTACGGGGAACGTGGGTAATCGCATGCAGGTGAAGTCACACATGAAGAAGGCACGCCAGCGTGCCCGTGCACGCGCGGACCAGACTCCGCTCTCGGTTGCCGTCATCCGCAAGGTGGTGCTGTCCGTGCATACGCGCAGCCACGACTATGGCGACGATGCCGATATCAGCGAGTTGCTGCCCGAGCTGGCAGCCTTCGGCATCACCACGGTGAAACCGCTGCGCCTGTTGATGAAGAAGCATCGTCGCGCGCTGCTGCAGGAGGAACGGATCGTCATGCGACGCGCAGAGACGCTGCATCTGCGCACCGAGTGGCGGCCTGGTGGCATAGACGTGCATGCCAACACCAGCCGCTACGCCATCGGCGGCCTGGTCCGCACCAGCATGGAACACGAATTCGGCTTCGAGACGATGCTGCCCTTCCACGAGGTGCGCGAGGACGAATCCACTTAGCGCGGTGCCTGCGCGGAGGGTGTGGCAGCCCCGCCGGGGCATCATCGCGCGTCCTCACATCGCGCTGTGCTACTACAGCCCGTGCACCCTTCCGCACGGAGCACGATGATGGTCAATCCGCTCGCCCAGGCTCATCGCGGCCTCGGCACCACACTGTTCAGCCTGTTGAACCCGATACCCTTCGGTTTCTTCGTCGGCGCACTGATCTTCGACGCGATCTACCTCAACAGCGCCGAGGTGATGTGGGGCAAGGCAGCCGCCTGGCTGATCACCTTCGGCCTGCTGATCGCCATCGTGCCGCGCCTGATCAACCTGTTCGCGGTCTGGCGCCGCAACGGCACGGCCACCCGCATCGACCGCATCGACTTCTTGCTCAACCTGGTCGCGGTGGTGCTGGCCATCTGGAACGCCTTCGTGCACAGCCGCGATGCGTACGCCGTTGCGGTGCCGGGCACGATCCTGTCGGCGCTGACCGTGGCCCTGATCGCCCTGGGCCTGATCCTGCTGTCACTGCAGCCGCCGGTGCTGCAGGGAGGTCGTCATGGCTAAGCACATCCTGCCCACCATGGGCGCCCTGGCGCTGGCCGTGATGCTGTCGGCCTGCGCCGGCAAGGCTGAATACCATCCCGCCGACCAGTCGGGCCCGCAGCCGCCGCTGCCCAAGCCGGCCAACTTCCTGATGCCGCCGATGCAGGTGCCCAAGGGCGTCGGCTGGGCTGATGGACAGACCCCCACGGTGGCCGAGGGCCTGAAGATCGAGCGCATCGCCGCCAACCTGCAGCATCCGCGGCGCCTGCTGACCCTGCCCAATGGCGACATACTGGTGGTGGAAGGCAACGGCCCCGGCGAAGAACCGGTCACCACGCCCAAGCAGTGGATTGCCGGCAAGGTGAAGGCGCGCTCGGGCAAGGCCGGCAAGGGCGGCAACCGGGTCACCCTGCTGCGCCGCTCGCCGGGAACGAACACCTGGACCCAGCACGTCTACATCGAAGGCCTCCACTCGCCGTTCGGCATCCAGCTGATCGGCGACACGCTGTACGTGGCCAACACCGGCAACATCATGCAGTACCACTACGTGCCCGGCGAAACCCGCATGTCGGACAAGGGCCGCGAGTTCACCGACCTGCCCAGCACCATCAACCACCACTGGACCAAGGAACTGCTGGCCAGCCGTGATGGCCGCAAGCTGTATGTGGGCGTGGGCTCCAACAGCAACATCACCGAGAACGGCCTGGCCGTCGAATACCGCCGTGCGGTGGTGCTGGAAGTGGACGTGGCCACCCGCGGCAGCCGCATCTACGCCTCGGGCATCCGCAATCCGACCGGGCTGGACTGGGAGCCGAGCACCGGGAAGCTGTGGGCTGTTGCGAACGAACGCGATGAGATCGGTGCCGATCTGGTGCCGGATTACCTTACTTCGGTGAAGGAGGATGGCTTCTACGGCTGGCCCTACAGCTACTACGGCCAGCACGTGGACGAACGCGTGCAGCCGCAGCGGCCGGACCTGGTGGCCAAGGCGATCACACCGGACTACGCGATCGGCTCGCACGTGGCGCCGCTGGGGTTGCTGTTCTACACCGGCCAGGCACTGCCGGCGCAGTACCACGGCGGTGCCTTCATCGGCGAACACGGCAGCTGGGACCGTTCACCGCTGAGCGGCTACGAAGTGGTGTACGTACCATTCAAGGATGGCAAGCCGACCGGGCGGCCGCAGACCGTGGTCAGCGGCTTCACCTCGAAGGACGAGAAGACGCTGATGGGTGCACCGGTGGGCATGGCCATGGATGCAGAGGGCGCGCTGCTGGTCGCCGACGACGTGGGCGACGTGGTGTGGCGGGTGTCGGCCAAATAGCTGTGTAGCGTCGAGCCACGCTCGACTGCTGTGGATCCGGCCTTTGTAGAGCCGAGCCCATGCTCGGCTTACGCGCGCAGCGCGCGGGTTTCCGTGCACCGAGCGAACAGCAGCCGAGCATGGGCTCGGCTCTACAGTTCCGCAGTACCGCTGCACAACCCGCTGAACACCGACTCGGCAGCAAACCCCACGCCACCCAGCAGCACGCCGAAGTACACCACCGTGGCCACTACGAAACCATAACCGGCCGCCACCGCCGCGCCATCGCGCTGGATGAAGCCAATCGCAAACGACATCAGCGCCAGTGCCGGCAGCGTGTTGCTGAAAGGAATCGGCCCGGCCGGCGCCATCAGCAGCAGGGTCGCGAACACCAGCATCAGGTTGTTCAGGCGCATCATCTTCTTCGAGCGCACCATCACCGCCAGCCGCATCGGCCGCGACAGCCGCTCCATACGGTGCACCCACTTCAGCGCACGGCCCAGGTTGGCCTTCAGCTTGTCGGTGGCGATCTCGCGGCGCGCCAGCTTCTGCGGCACCCACAGCGGGCGGTTGCGCACCCGGCTCAGGCCGATGAGCAGGATCGAGGCGCCGAACACGGTGCTCAGCCCGGGAATCGACACCGGAATGATGAAGATGGCCGAGAGCAGGATCACGATCAGCAGCAGGCCCTCATCGCCCAGCGCGCTGAGCAGGGTGCCGACGCGCACCTGGTCGCCGGGCAGCTCGTCGATCATCTGCTCGATCTGCTGGGCCAGGGGCGCGCTGTCATTGGTTTCGGGGGCACGGTAGGTCATGCGTCGCAAGGTTCTCCAGGGAAGGGCGGTCAACGGGCCGTCCTGCGGTGGGGGACGCACAGGCTCCCCCAGTATCCCGGCCAACGTGGGCAAAGAGGTGAACCGGGCATGAGGGGGGTAAACTGGCGTGCCCCGCACGAGTTGAACGCAATGGACATGGGCCGCAGGCAATCGACCATCGAACTGGTCGCCATCGACATGGATGGCACGCTGCTGGACCCGTCGCACCAGCTCACCTCCCGCGCCAGGAAGGCCATCGCGCAGGCGCGGGCGCTGGGCGTGCACATCGTGCTGACCAGTGGCCGCCCGGTTCCGGGCCTGGCGCCGTACCTGCACGAGCTGGGCATCACCGGCAACGACGACTACTGCATCGCCTGCAATGGCGGCCTGGTGCAGCGCATCGGCACGCGCGAAACCGTGGTCGAATATCCGCTCAGCTTCGACGACTTCCTGTTCTGCGAGCAGGTGGCCCGCGACCTGGGCGTGCACTTCCAGGCGCTGGACAGCCAGCGCATGTACACGCCCAACCAGGACATCAGCTACTACACCGTGGCCGACTCGCATCTCTCGCGGATGCCGCTGTCGTACCGCCGCGTGGAGGACATGGATCCATCGATGTCCTTCATCAAGCTGATGATGATCGACGCGCCCGACGTGCTGGATGCCGCCATCGCGCGCCTGCCGAGCGAACTGACCGAGCGCTTCGCGGTACTGAAGAGCGCGCCGTTCTTCCTGGAAGTGTTCGACCACCGCGCCGGCAAAGGCCCGAGCCTGCAGAAGCTGGCCGAGCACCTGGGCATCGACCGCGCCAACGTGATGGCCATCGGCGACCAGGAAAACGACCTGACCATGCTGCAGTACGCCGGTACCAGCGTGGCGATGGGCAATGCCATTGATGCTGTGAAGGCGGTGGCGCGGTTTGAGACCAGCAGCAATGCTGACGAAGGCGTGGCGCGCGCCATTGAGCGTTTCGTCCTGCAGTAACCGCGCGTCCCTATGCTCTGGTAGGTGCCAACCTCATCCGCCCCGGTGGGTGCCAACCTTGCTTGGCACACGAGCGCCGACCGGGGTCGGCCCCCACCACGCCGGGGCTATACCCACGTATAACCCACCCATCCCCACCGCCATTGGCGCTGTACCACGGTGCAATGGCGGATGCGGCAGTGCGATGCAAGAATTCCGCACGTCGAAATCACCCCACCGAATCCCACGGCAGATGATCGTCTTCCTCTGCCACTGACCGGCGCGCACTGCGCCGTCACCCCCAACGCGACCGCATCGCCAGCCAGGGCGCCGACACCGGCGCTGCAACGCGCTGGGTGTGCGCCTGCGCCGCTTTCCCCCTGCACCCTGGATCTGCTGCCATGAACACCCCACCCACGACACGCCTTGCCTTGGCGATCATCGCGGCCATCACAGCCCCTGCGTACGCCGCAGAAACGCACGATGCCGCGCACGACACGCCCACCACGCTCAATGCCCTGCAGGTCATCGCCACGCCGCGTGGCGCCGCCGTGGCACCGACCCAGGTGGTCGGTCCCAACCGCTACATCATCAAGGCCGAAGACCTCGACGCGATGGTCACCGGCAACAACGGCCTGGCCACGCTCAAGCAGGTGCCCGGTGCCAGCTACACCGCCACCGATGGGCTGGGCCTGGATATCTCGGCCACCAGCCTGTTCGTGCGCGGCTTCCGCATGAACGAAATGGGCATCACCTTCGAGGGCGTGCCGCTGAACGACAACGGCTTCCTCTCGCTCACCGGCACTAGCGTGGTGAACGTGGGCGTGCCCGATGGTATCGGCGCGATCACGGTCAGCCCTGGTGGCGCACCGGTCAGCGTGTTCTCCAGCAGCGTCAACGGCGGCAGCCTGGAATACCGCCTGCGCGAGCTGCAGGACACGCCCAGCCTGCGCGTGAAGCAGGGCGTGGGCAGCAACAACACGCTGGTCACCACCGTGTCCGGGCAGAGCGGCCAGCTCGGTGAGCATGGCCCGAAAGTGCTGGTCGACCTGCAGCGCGTGTCCGCCGACAAGTACCAGGGCGAGGGCACGCAGAACTTCCTGCGCGGCGACCTGAAGCTGCAGCAGGACGTCGCCTGGGGCGATGTCACCGTGTTCCTGTCCGACAGCAAGGCCAAGGTCTGGGGCTACAACAACATCTCCTTCGACATGATCCGCAAGCTGGGCTGGAAGGCCGACATCTTCTATCCCGATTATGCGTGGGCGTGGTACGTGGCCTCGCCGGAAAACGCGGACAAATCCTGCGGCGCCTACACCTGCGGTGAGCTGTCCGAACTGATTCCGTACGACACCGGCCAGACCACCCGCGACCGCGTGTCATCGATCAACCATCGCTTCCAGATCACCCCGGCGCTGAGTGGCAACGTGCAGCTGTACAACGCCAACAGCCACACCCAGGCCACGCTGACCGACCCGACCGTACCGTCGCCCAACGGCGCACCGTTCTCCGAACAGGTACAGACGCCGCGCCTCAACCGTCTGGGCGGCATGGTCAACCTGCAGTTCGAGACCGGCGCGCACACCTTCACTGCCGGTTTCTGGCAGGAGAAGAGCAAGGCCGCGGCCAAGACCGAGTGGTACCAGCAGCCACTGCTGGGCGAGGGCCCGCCGCTGAAGGCCACCGGCCCGTTCGACGTGTACGGCCCCGCGTTCAAGACCGACAACGCATCGAGCTGGGTGACCCGCTCGCGCCAGTTCTACCTGCAGGACGACATCGTGCTGAACGACACGCTGAAGCTGGGTGTCGGCTTCAAGGCCGTGGACTTCCGCACCCGCGGTGGCGGCCTGGGTGATGCCAAGGACCGGCCGGTGAACGGCACGCTGCGCGCGAAGAGCAACTTCCTGCCGCACGTCTCGCTGTTCTGGAGCCCGACCGAATCCACCGACGCCTTCATCGACCTGGCCAACACCATGAACGGCTACCGCGTGGCCCAGCGCGGCAACATCGGCTACACCGCCTCGGCATGGACCATCACCGACCAGGAAGAGTTCGACCGCGTGGCCGGCACGCTGCGCCCGGAGAAGAACTGGAACCTCACCGTAGGCGCGTCGCATCGCTTCGATCGGCTGACGATCACGGGCGACGTGTTCTACAACGACATCCGCAACCGCCTGCTGTCGGCCGCCATCGGTACCCAGTTCGCGCAGATCAACACGGTTCGGCTGATGCCGAAGATGCATGTGATCGGTGCCGACCTCGGCATCACCGCCGACCTGACCGACCACCTGCAGTTCTATCAGGGCGTGGCCGTAGCCCGTTCGTACTACGACAGCGATTTCGTGGTGGGCGACACGGTGTACCCGATCAAGGGCAATGCCCAGCCGGGCTACCCGCAGATCTCGCTGGTCAGCGACCTGTCCGCGCACTTCGGTGACTGGCGCTTTGGTGCAACCAGCACCTCGTACCTGCGCCAGCCTTTCACCTACGAGAACGACATCCGCGTACCGACCTTCTGGCAGGTCAACACCTATGCCGCGTATCGGTTTGGTGCGGACAGCGTAGTGCCAGGGCTGGAACTGCGGCTGGACGTGAGCAACCTGTTCAACCGCCACAACATCGGCACCGCCACCATCGCCGGCTCGTCGTTCTCTGGGGATTACCAGACCCTGCAGCGCAGCGCGCCACGGCAGGTGATGTTCAGTACCTCGATGGCGTTCTGAGGCGATGAGGGAGGGGTCAGATCCCTTTGCACGGCAAAGGGCTCTGCCCCCCCCAAACCCGCCCGGAAGCTCGCCTTGCGCAATCAACAGGGATTTTCTGGCGGCGACGCAAGGTTCCCACAATGTTGCTAGGTCATCCTGTCGGTATGGCTCAGTACAACCCGCGATCACCGTTGTTCGACATCCGGAGCCCGGGACGGCCCCGGCAGGCGCTGTCTGTGACGCCTGTGATCGACCTGCAGGCCGAATACCAGTTCTGGCACGTCTACGAGCGCGTGGTCCGTCCGTTGCCCGCTGGGGGGCTGCGGCTGGCCTGGCTGGTGTGCCAGAAGGTGTACCGGGACCGGTGGCAGCACCCGGACGACAGCGACGAGGCGGCGTTGTCGCGGGTGCTGTTTGGCGGGAACATGACGGCTGACCGGGCGTCGGAGCTGGCGGAGCTGCACGCGCTGGTCAGCCGTCGGGTGGCGTTGCTGGCGAAGCGAGGGCGGGTGGATTCCGCCGCCTGATGCACGGGGACGACCTTGGCGTTGCCGGGCAGCCATGACCCGCTTTGGTTGCCCGCTGCCGTGACCCGCTCTTGGTAGAGTCGACTGTTAGCGACTGCTCTTCGCGTCGGCCCACCAAGAGACCGTGCTGCGCGCGCGAGTCGACTAGCAGTCGACTCTACCCACAGTCACTTGGAACGGTGCTTCTAGGGCTTCCCTCGGTCCAGCTGTCGATACCCGATCGCTTCAGCCAGATGCGCAGTCTGGATGTCCTCACATCCAGCCAGATCGGCAATCGTGCGCGCCACCCGCAGGATTCGATGCATCGCCCGTGCGGAAAGCTGCAGACGTTCAATCGCCTGCTCAAGTAGATCCTGATCGGCCTCGCTCAGCTTCGTGCACGCCCGCAGCGCCGCCGGCGGCAGATGTGCATTGAGCCCGCCACGTGCCTGCTGCCGGGCATGGGCGGCTTCCACCCGTGCACGTACCGCAGCACTGGGCTCCCCCAGCGGCGTGCTCTCCCGCAGCTCCACCGCGTCCATACGCGCCACGCTGATATGCAGATCGATGCGGTCCAGCAACGGACCGGACACGCGCGCACGGTAGCGGTTGATGCGTTCGTCGCTGCACAGGCAGCGGTTGCTGCGGTCGCCGGCCCAGCCACAGGGGCAGGGATTCATCGCCGCCACCAGTTGAAAGCGCGCCGGATACTGCACGCTGCGTGCCGCGCGGGCGATGCGGATGTGGCCGGATTCCAGTGGCTCGCGCAGGGTTTCCAGCGCGCTGCGGTTCCATTCTGGGAGCTCATCAAGGAAGAGGACTCCATGGTGGGCCAGTGATATTTCACCGGGGCAGGGCGGGTTGCCCCCACCCACCAGCGCCGCCGCGCTCGCGCTGTGATGGGGCGCTCTAAAGGGCCGCTGCCGCCAACGTCTTGGGTCCAGCCCTTCGCCACTCACCGACGCAATCGCGGCAAGCTGCAGCGCCTCAGTCTCTTCGGTATCCGGCAACAGGCTGGGCAGGCGCGAGGCCAACAGCGTCTTGCCGCAGCCAGGGCTACCGATCAACAACAGATGGTGACCACCTGCTGCGGCCACTTCCAACGCGCGCCGTGCATGCGCCTGCCCGCGCACGTCGGCCAGATCGGGCAGTGGCAACGGTGTCGAGTCCACGCGCTCCACGGGTGGCAACAGGCGCGGATTGCCCAGCCCGGCGCAGCATTCCAGCAACGTACGCGCTACACGCACATCGGCGTGCTCGGCCAACGCAGCCTCTGCGGCATTCCCCGGAGGCACCACCAGAATGCGCCCAGCCTCGGCGGCGGCAATTGCGGCGGGCAGTGCACCCGCCACTGGCCGCAGCTCACCGGTCAGGCCAAGCTCGCCCAGGAATTCGTACTGCAGCAGTGACTGCGGATCGACTTGACCACTCGCGGCAAGAATGCCCAGGGCGATGGCCAGGTCGTAACGTCCACCTTCCTTGGGCAGGTCGGCGGGCGCGAGATTCAGAGTGATGCGTCGCTGCGGAAAGTCGAAGCGCGCGCAGAGCAGGGCGGCACGCACGCGCTCGCGTGATTCGCGGACGCTGGTCTCGGCCAAGCCCACGATCTGGGTGACAGGCAGGCCGCCAGAGAGATGCACTTCCACCCGCACCAGCGGGGCATCGACCCCGGCGCGGGCGCGGCTGTGGACCAGCGCCAGGCTCATGTGTGGTTTCCTGCGGAAGGTCGCTTGATGGTGCGGCAGGTGATCTGTGGGTCGCCATCGGGTATTGCCGGAGATGTGGCTAGGGATATTCCCGCCTCTACCAGGCCGTCGATCGATCAGGTACCCCGGAAGATCTGTATGTAGATTCCTAGATGAAGGAGGACGGTCCCGCTTCCGTCTGTATAGAACGTCCATGAAGCTGGCATTTCCGCGAACGATCGAAAGGGGGCGTTCGCGACGTATGGGTTCAGGCAGGAGGTGCAGGCGTGTCGGGCGCATCACAAGACCTTGCTCCGTGTTGCAAAGTAGGTGAACATCGACTGACTGCTGGTGCTAACTTCAGGCCCGCTTGCTGCACGTTTCGCGACGTTGGACGAAAGGACGCCGAATGCTCGAAATGACAGGAGTTTCAAAGGTTTTCCGTACCGGCGAAGTGCAGACCAGCGCGCTTCGATCGATGGATCTGAAGGTTGCCGAGGGTGAGTTCGTTGCTGTGACGGGCCCATCGGGCTCTGGCAAGAGTACATTTCTCAATATTGCCGGGCTGCTCGAGGATTTCACCTCAGGCACATACCGGCTCGATGGCGAGGATGTCTCCCGGCTGGGCGACATCGCCCGCAGCCAATTGCGCAATCGCAAGATCGGTTTCATTTTCCAGGGGTTCAACCTCATCCCGGATCTGAACCTCTTCGACAATGTGGATGTGCCACTCAGGTATCGGCGCATGCCCGCAGGCGAGCGTCGCCAACGCATCGAGCAGGCATTGACCCAGGTCGGCCTGGGTTCGCGCATGAAGCACTTCCCGACCCAGCTTTCCGGTGGTCAGCAGCAGCGTGTGGCCATCGCGCGCGCGCTGGCCGGTAGTCCACGCCTGCTGCTGGCCGATGAGCCGACCGGCAACCTGGACACGGAAATGGCCCAGGGCGTAATGGCGTTGCTGGAGCAGATCAACGCCGCTGGCACCACCATCGTGATGGTGACCCATGATCTGGAGCTGGCGTCCCGCGCACGCCGCAATGTCCACATCATCGATGGCCAGGTGACCGATCTGCTGCGGCCCCTGCACCTTGAACAGGAATTCTGCGAACTGTCGGTCAACGGCTAAGGATGGTGGTGGATGGTGGGTTACTACATAGGCCTTGCACTGCATAGCCTGAGAAGAAACAAGGTACTGACGGCCCTGATGATCCTTGCGATCGGCCTGGGCATTGCCGCCTCGACAACCACGCTTACCGTGCTGCACGTCCTGTCTGGCGATCCACTGCCCGGAAAGAGCGACCGGGTGTTCCGCGTCCAGCTGGATGCGGCGAGCCTGCAGGGCTATCAGCCGGGCCGCGAACCCGACGAACAGGTGACCCGCCTGGACGCAGAGACACTGCTGTCGCAGGCCAAGGGCGCGCGACAGGCGATGATGTCCGGCGGCGGCGCCAGGGTCGATGCCGGTGTGGACGGGCGTGCACCGCAGCAGACCGATGTGCGCTTCACTACCGCCGACTTCTTCCCCATGTTCCAGGTGCCGCTGCGTTACGGGCGCACCTGGACGGCGGCCGAAGACGCGTCCCATGCCCGTGTGGCCGTCATCAGCGAGGAGCTCAACGCCGCGCTGTTCGGCGGTGCCGACAGCACCGGCCGGACCATCCGCGTCGCCGGCGGCGAACTGCACGTGATTGGCGTGCTGTCCGCATGGCGCCCGGTGCCCAAGTTCTACGACCTCAACACAGGCAAGTTCCGCGCGGTGGAAGGGCTGTTCCTGCCGTTCACCACATCCCGCGATCTGGCCATGAAGTTCCAGGGCAGCAGCACCTGCTGGGGCAGCAACAGCGACATGTACGACCTCAACGCGCCCTGCGCGTGGCTGCAGTACTGGGTCGAGCTCCCAGGTGTGGCCGATGCATCAGACTACATGCGCTACCTGGAAAACTATGCAGCAGTGCAGCATGAAACAGGTCGCTACGCGCGCCCGGTGAATGTACGTCTGCGCAGCGTAAGCGACTACCTGCAGTTCAAGCAGGTGGTTCCAAGCGATGTGCGCATGCAGGTCTGGCTGGCGTTTGGCTTCCTCGCGGTGTGCGTGTTGAACACGGTCGCGTTGCTGCTGGCGAAGTTCCTGCGGCGCACTTCGGAAATCAGCCTGCGCCGGGCGCTTGGCGCCAGCCGGATCGATGTGTTCGCCCAGTGTTTGGTCGAGGCGGCCGTGATCGGTGCTGCCGGTGGCGCCCTGGGTCTGCTGCTGGCATGGCTGGGGTTGTGGGCCGTGCGCCAGCAGCCGGTCAGCTACGCCGCGCTGGCACATCTGGATATGGCCATGCTGCTGGTATCCCTGGCGATCGCTCTGGCAAGCAGCCTTCTGGCGGGGGCGCTGCCCGCATGGCGCGCAATGCAGGTCGAGCCGGCATCCCAACTCAAGGCCGAATAAGGCCCCGTTCGTCACAACGCCAGCGTGGCCGTTGCCATGGCCACGCCGGCGAGATTCAGTTCCCGGGAGTGGACCATGGACGTAGCACCCATCGTTTCAGCCATGCGCCGGCACAAGATTGCCGTGTCATTGATCGTGCTGGAGATCGCGCTGAGCTGCGCGATCATCTGCAATCTGCTGTTCCTGATCAACGAGCGCCTGCAGCGCCTGCAGATCGACAGCGGCGTGGCCGAGACCGAGCTGATCCGCATCCAGGCAGCCAACCCCCGGCAGCTGGAAGGTGGCGGGGAGAGCCAGGACCGCAGCTTGGCACTCCAGTACCTGGCCACGCTGCGCGCGGTACCGGGCGTCAATGCTGCTGCGCTGGCCTCCCAGGTACCTTTCAGCAGTTCCAGCAGCACCAGCACCGTTCGCCTCAGCGCCGATCAGCAGGATGAGAGCCTGACTGCCAGCGTTTACCTTGACGAAGGCGGACTACTGCAGGTGCTGGGCACGCGGCTGATTGCCGGGCGCAACTTCAATGCCGATGAGTATCGCGACATGAGCGCCTTGGAGGACGCCGGCGGCGACCAGGGCGTGCCAGCGGTCATCATCAACCGCAGCATGGCCGAGCAGCTCTTCCCGGGCCGCAGCGCGATAGGCCAGTCCATCTTCAGCTGGGGCACCTCACCGACACGGGTGGTCGGGGTTGTAGAGGAGTTGATCCGGCCGAATGGATTCGCCGATGGGACCTACACAATGATCCTCCCGGTGCGCAAATACACGGCAGGCATGCACATCGTGGCGCGCGTGTCGCCGGCCCTTAGGGGCGGGGTGCTGCAGGCGGGTGTCGCAGCGCTCAGGGCGGAGGATCCGAACATCATCATCTTCAACAGCGACACGCTTAGCGAGATGCGCAGTGATTACTTCCGCCAGGATCGCGCAATGGCCGTCATGCTGTCGGTGGTGGTGACGGCGCTGCTGATTGTCACGGCACTGGGCATAGTGGGCCTGGCCAGCTTCTGGGTGCAGCAGCGCACGCGCCAGATCGGTATCCGTCGCGCGCTTGGCGCGCGTAGGGTCGATATTCTTGCGTATTTCCAGACCGAGAATTTCCTCATCACCTCCGCAGGCATAACGCTGGGAATGCTCCTGGCCTACGCCTTCAATCTGGTACTGATGAAGGCCTACGAGCTGTCGCGCATGCCCTGGTATTTCCTGCCTGCGGGCGCGCTGCTGTTGTGGATTCTCGGGCAGCTGGCGGTGCTCGGTCCCGCTCGTCGCGCATCGCAGGTCAGTCCAGCAGTCGCAACGCGTGGCAAGTGAGTGCGCAACGCACGTCCTGCAGAGAATGGTTCCTGCAGTGAGCAAAGCTATTGGTTGACTTCACCAACACGTTGTGTGAAAACAACTTTGACGCATCTGATTATGCGTCGTTCATGTGCAGTGCGAATCCAAGTAGTTCAACTTCACTTGTACAAAGAAGGGAGTCTTGAATGGATCTGAAGCTCCGTAGTCTGTCTGATCGTCTCAAGTCCAAGATTGAAAGCAGCCCGCAGGCTGTGTCTGATCTGGACGGCATGAGTGACCTGGTCGATGCTCACCTGGAACTGGTGAGCGCGGCCCATGGCTCGGCCCATGCATCGGGCCACCTGTCGGCCAACCCGGAAGTGCTGGAGTAATTTTCCAGCCTTGAGACGTGGTGCCGGCCTGTGGCCGGCACCTTTGATCGCATTCCAATGCAACTCGCAGCCACCTGCGGGACAGGGAAGTCTTTGCCCATGAGTAACTCATTCGGTAATCAGATCGACGTCGTTCTCAAGCTGGCCGAGCGCTGCAATCTTGCATGTCCCTACTGCTATTACTTCTTCCAGGAAAACAAGCTCTCAGAAATCAGTCGCCCATTGATTCCTGAGAAAACTGTCCACGTGCTTGCTGCCTTCCTCAAGAAGGGCGCACAGGAGCTGGACATCAAGCATATATACCTGGGGCTGCACGGTGGTGAACCGACGCTGCTGCCGAAGGCACGTTTCGACCGCCTGTGTACCGTCCTGCGCGAAGCACTCGATGGTGTCGCCGAACTGCATCTTGGAATGCAGACCAACGGCACGCTCATCGACGATGAGTGGGTCGATCTGTTCGCAAAGCACCAGGTGATGGTGGGTGTCAGCATCGACGGCCCGAAGGATGTCCACGATGCATCGCGACCCGATCGTCGCGGTCGGGGCAGCTATGACACTACTGTGCGCGGGCTGCGCCTGCTGCAGGCCGCCAGCGCGCAGGGGCGCATTCCGCCGACCGGTGTGCTGTGCGTAGCCAACGCGGATCTGGATGGGCGTGAGGTGCTGAGGCACTTCTCCGAAGAGCTGGGCGTATCGGGTCTCAATCTCCTGTTGCCGCGGCAGGGACACGACGATGCAACGCTCGCGCCGCAGGCGCAGTGGACGCGATATTTCAGCGAGATCATCGACTACTGGATGAACTCGGCGCAGACCAAGCCGATCCGCGTCTACATGATCTCCGAGATCATGAACGCCATGATGTCCGAGCAGAACGCGCAGCGGCTGGACTTCCGCCGCGCCAACCGGCACAACGTCATCACCATTTCCGCCGAGGGCTACCTGGGGCCGGACGACAACATCATGGCGCTGGACGAGGCGTTCTGCAGATCTGACGTCACCATCGAGAACACCAGCCTGAGCGAGTTCTTCGCCAGCCCGATGTGGCGGTCCCTGGTGGAGGACGTGGATTCGTCACCACAGAAGTGCACCGATTGCGAATGGTTCCGGACCTGTCGCTCCGGTGACCTGTTCAATCGCTACAAGAGCGGCCAGGGCTTTTCTTCACACTCGGTCTTCTGCGAGACCTTGGACTCGATCCACTCCACGCTGGCCAAGATCGTGGTCAGCCGCGACGGATTGGAAAAGGTGGCAGGGATTCTCGCCGCACCGCCCACCATGAAGGCATCGCAGTTCATGAACCCGACCGTCGGCGCCCAGGTGATGGCCTAGGACTGTCCCATGGATGTCTTCCGCTATCTTTCGCACCCTGCGGTGGGCGATTTCCGCAGCCTTGCTGCCGAGCTGTGCACCCTGCAGTTCCACGCATTCGTCAGCCGCACCCGCGATCGCCTGACGCAGCTGCAGCACGCCGCACTGTTGGACGAAGTGCTGGCTGGCCTTGCGGCCACACCCCCTCACCGCGGTTACTGGACGCCGGAGGTCAGCTGGATCCAGGCCGGCGAATCGGCCCGCGCTGGGTACGCCCGCCTTGCGCCGCACGAAGAGTGGCAGGTGGCGCAGATCGCCACAGCAGCATTCCTGACCGGCATCCTGGACCGCATTGCGCTGCGCGTGACGCTTGAATTCCCTTTGCTTGTGGCAGGACGCACCTTTCTGGGCGAAGTGCTGATCGAGGGGCACGGCGACCTGCTGCGGATCCAGTCCGGTGTCTCCACGCTCGCCACCTTCGTGGCGGTGACCGCGTGCGAGCGTTGCACCGTGTGGATCGACGCCAGGATTGGTGTGCAGGGCGTAATCAATCTGCACGGTGAATCTCCCATCCGGTGCGTTGGCAGTGATTGGCACCGCTCTGACTGGATCGGCATGGACTGCCAGGACGCGTCGATCGCTGATGCGACCCACCAGCTCCAGGATGCGCTGGAGCTGCTGCGCTCGGTCTGCCCGGAGTACCACGCATGGGTGACCTGCCTGCTGAAGGAAGTGACCCCGATTCGGCGGCCCGCCCCGCGCATGCTTGCCAGCAACTCCTCGTCGCTGCGCATGGGCGGGATTGATGTGTCGGTACCGGCAAGCGTCACCGAGACCGTGGAAATGCTGGTGCACGAATGTACGCACCAGTACTTCCACATGTGCGCTTGGCTGGGATCCACCGTGGTGCCGGGTGCCAAGCCGCACTTCTCGCCGCTGAAGCAGTGCGAGCGGCCCTTGGACAGGATCCTTCTGGGCTACCACGCATTCGGCAATGCGCTGATCGTGTTCGACAGGCTGGCCGCGCTGGGCAGGACCGAGGAGATACGCGTGCGCTGGACCGCCGTTGCCGCCTACATGGACAAGCTGGTCGAGCCACTGCAACCGCCGGACGAGCTCAGCGAGCTGGGCCTGGCGCTGTTCTCCCCGCTACGCGCGCGCCTTGATTCCCTGCACCACCAGCGCCCACCCGCCTCGGCCTCAGCCGGGTCCCGCATGAACCGGCACGACCATGTCCCGACCTTCTCCCCTTGATGACCGTCCGTTCTTCCGGCCGGAGGCCGAGGCCCATCGCCTGCACCGCCATCTGGGTGAAGTGCGGCTTGCACGGCCTGTATCGGTGCGCCTGGTGTACCTGATTCCCTTGCTAGCCACAGCGCTGCTGTCTGTTGCCGCGTCGCTGGTGACATTCCGACCGCGTGTGGAGCTGACCCACGTACCGGTGGAGCTGGGTAACGGTGATGTGGGCCTGGTGCTCCCGGCCCCGCGTGCCGCAGTGTTCCCGGTGGGCAGGGCCGTCGAGCTGCTGGGGGGCGATGATCGTCCGCTCGCCACCGCCGAAGTGATCGCCGCCGGCGCGGTGCCCTGCGTTGCTGCACCGGCCTCCGCCACGCCCCCGGACGGCTGCACACAGCTGCGCGTCCGGCCCGCCGTCGCGACGACGGATGGGCGCCATGGCGCTGTTGCAAGCGTGCGCGGCGCGCCGCGTCATTACTTCTCCTTGTTTGACCGTGACCCGCCTGCAGGGGAGAAGTGAGCATGTCGATCCGCAGTGGGCGCAAGACACCGATGATCTACCAGGCCGAGCACAGCGAGTGCGCGTTGGCCTGCCTGGCGATGGTTGCCGGCTACCACGGGTTGGATGTGACGCTGCTTGCTTTGCGCGAGCGGTTCCCGATCTCGATGAAGGGGGCCACGCTGCGCGATGTCGTTGAACTCGCGCGGCGAATCGGCCTGGATACCCGCACTGTGCGCTGCGAGATTCCGTCATTGGCCAAGCTGCAGCTGCCGGCACTGCTGCATTGGGATTTCGAGCATTTCGTGGTGCTGGCGGGCATCCGCGGCACACGCTACGTGATCCATGACCCAGCCCTTGGCGTGGTGGAAATGCGTGCGGAAGAGGTGTCCCGGCACTTTACCGGCATCGCCGCCCAGTTCACCCCGCGTCCCGACTTCCAGATGGGAAGCGAAGGCGGGCGCCTCACCCTGCGTCGCCTGCTGCAGGGCAGCCGCGGTGTCTGGTCGTTCGTGGCGCAGGTGGTGTGGATCACTGCGTTCCTGGAACTGTTTGCGCTGCTCAGCCCGCTGGTGCTCAAGACCGTCATCGATACGGGACTGACCAACCGCGACTTCGATTTCATCACGGCCCTGGCGCTGGGCTTTGCTGGTGCGGCGGTGCTGCAGGGCGTGCTCGCGTTCTCGCGCGATTACGTGCTGCTGCATTTTGCATCGGCCTTCAACGCACAGTTCTCGTCCGTGCTGTTCAGTCATCTGCTGCGCCTGCCGATGCAATTCTTCAGCAAGCGCCGCGTGGGTGATCTGATCGATCGCTACCAATCTGCCAATATCATCCGGCAGACACTGGTCGGTAGCCTTCCCCGGGTGCTGCTGGATGGCGTCATGGCGATCGTGTTCATTTCCATTCTCTTCTATTACTCGCTCGCGCTGGGCGGGCTGGCGCTGGGCTTCTTCCTGCTCTACACGGCCGTGCGCGTTACCTGGCACCGCAGTACCCGGCGGCTGGCCGAGAATGTGGTGAAGATGCGGTCCGAGGAGAATGGCCATGTGATCGAGACCCTGCGTGGCATGCAGCCGATCAAGATCTTTGCCAAGGAGCAGGAGCGCCTGGGCAACTGGCACAACCATTACAGCCGCCTGATAAACGCGGAGCTGGGCCATGGCCTGTCCACCTCGGCACAGTCGGCATCGAAGGTGATGCTGCTCGGCGTCGACGCGGCGGCCAGCATCTATGTGGGCGCAACACAGGTAGCTGCCGGTTCATTGACCATTGGCCTGCTGTTTGCACTGCTTGTCTACAAGGCGCAGTTCGCGCAGAAATCGATGACGCTGGCCGAACAGGCGATGGAACTGCGGATGGTGTCGCTGCACCTGGATCGCCTGTCCGAGATCGCGCTGTCGCCCCCGGAGCAGGATGCCCAGGTGGCAATACCGCTGGTCCCCGCCGACTTCGACGGTTTCCGGCTTGAGGTGGACAATGTGTCCGCGCGCTACGGCCCAATTGATCCGGCCGTGATCTCCGGTGCGACCTTCCAGATCGAGGCGGGCGACTTCGTCGCGCTGATCGGCCCCTCCGGCAGCGGCAAGACGACCTTGTTCCGCCTCATCCTCGGTCTGATGGAGCTTGCCGAAGGGCAGGTGCGTTTCAATGGCCGGCCCATGGCGGATTTCGAGATGCAGAGTTTCCGCCGCCGCATCGGCGTGGTGATGCAGGACGACATGCTGTTGTCGGGCACCATCCTGGACAACATTTCCTTCTTCGACGCCAGCCCTGATGAGTCCAAGGCGCGGTGGTGCGCCGAGACAGCGATGATCTTCGATGAGATCGAAGCAATGCCAATGAAGTTCAACAGCCGCATCGGTGATCTGGGATCGGCGCTGTCCGGCGGACAGAAGCAGCGCATCCTGCTGGCGCGCGCGCTCTATCACGATCCGCACATCCTGCTGCTGGACGAAGGTACCGCCAATCTGGACGTCTCGGTAGAAAAGCAGTTGCTGGACAACCTGGCGATGCTTGGCATCACCTGCGTATCGATTGCCCATCGCCCCGAGACGATCCTGCGTGCCAACAAGGTGCTGCACGTTGAAGGTGGCCGCGTGGTCGAGGTGCGTCGCGCCGATGCCGAAGCCGTCGTGGATGTCGCCCTGGCGTGACCCTGCGCCGTCCCTTTGCCCAAGAGAGAGAACACCACCATGAATGTCAGGTTCCTGGAGTCGCGCGGATTCAACCAGTCCACGCAGGTCGATCTGTTCATCCGCCTCTGGGATACGCCGATCGATGAGGTGGTGTCCGAACGGCTGGCCATCCTGGCGCCGTTACAGCAGATCAGTTCTCCCTTCGGCAACATGAACAACACGGGCACGCCGTATCCGTCCACGAGCTGCCTGGCGTCGCGGTTCCATCCGGATTTTGAATCGGTCATCGAACCAGGCGTGAAGGGCCTCCTGTTCGCCATCGCCATCGACCACAACCTGGTGACCTACACCAGCTGCGAGGGCCACGACTACCGCTCCGATGGTCGTGAGCCGGATGAGCGTCACGTTGGGGTTGTCAGCCGCGATGGAGACGAACACTGCAAGGTGGTGGCGGCCTTCACCGAGGTGGCATCGCGCTTCAATGCAGGGTACCCCTCGGCGGCGATCGAGGCGGCGCTGATGGTGCATACCGTGCGCAGTGCGGCGCGCGAGTACCCCGCCGTGGATCTGTATCTGTCCAAGCGTGAGCGGGCGGGATGGGATGCCTACTTCGCCGAGGTGGACGCCGCGTGCGCGCAACTGGTGGCGGAACTGGGCAGGATTCCGGAGATCAGCTGAGCCGTGTGGCGGCCCGCAGTGGCGGGCTGCCAACGATTGGTGTGGACTGAATCAGCTCACTGTTCCGGCGCTTCAAGCGCTTCCAGCAAGCACCGCTGCCCATCCGGCACCGCAGCGCCGAAGCGTCTTAGCCAAGCCTCAGCCCACGATGGCCCCGCACTCTCCACCAGCAATCGCCCCTGGCTCTGGTGCAGATCCAGCCAACGCTCGAAGCTGATACGCAGCCGTTCGATATCCGGCGCCCGCCAGCGGGCATCGGCGGGCATGCGGATCAGCACGCGCGAGGGCGCGTTCTCCACGTCCATCACCAGCACACCCTTGCATCGGATCTCGAAGGACGTCGCCCCGGCATGGCGCGCGTGCAGTTCAAAGCCCTCGTGGGCCTTCGCGGTCACGAAGCCGCGCGCATGACTGTGCAGCAGGCGGTAGTCGGCCGGCTGCAGCTTCTGGTAGGCCCACACTTGATCCACTGCTGGCTCGGGCCACTCCATCCACATCGCGCCGATCACCGCGATGCACACCGCCGCAGCGGCAAGGCCGTGCATCTTCATTCGTCACCCCGCACACAGGCAGAAAGGTCCGCGCCATAAGCGCGCTCAGTCCTTGGGTCGCATCCGCTCGTGGATGAAGGCGGTCAGCGCCAGATCGGCCATCACCAGCCCCTCCATCACCCGGTCGCCGACGTACTGTTCGGGCTCACCGTTCTGGCGCGTGCGCTCGGCCGCCAGCAGGATCTCCTGCACGATGCGCTGGCCGGTGAGCGCGCAGTCGGCGTCGGACAACGCCATCTGCCGGCTGCGCAGGTGATGCCGCTCGGGCCACGGCCGGCCGTCGGCAGCAGCGCCCGCGCCGATGGCGTGCAGGATGGCGATGAGGCTGTTGGGGTCCAGGGCCGGAGCGGCCGAGGGCGCTTCCTGGATCGGGCGCGGGGGCGGGGAGTGCGGCGTGGTCATGGCGGGCTCCGTGCATGCAGGCAGAAGCCGCCACCGATAAAGGTGGCGGACAGGGCGTGGCTCGAAAACCGGTTGCTAGACAAAGCCGGCGGGCACGAGGCCCCCACGCCCCGCCCGCCATAGCCGGCAGACGGATTGCCAGCCGGCACCACGCGCGGTGGTGCCGGCTGGCAAGCGCAAACTTACGTCTAGCAATCCGGGTTTTCGAGGCCCGACCACCGATGCACGGTGGCGCAGTAACGATTACCTGCTGTTGTGCGGAATGCCAACGGGGAGGGGTCAATGCCGCCAAAACCCGAGACGTTTTTAGCATTGTCGCATAGCACCGGAAGCGGCGAGAGCCTTGGCGTGCTAGGCGGAACGGCGCTTCTGGAACGGAGTCGTCAGAACCTTCCGTTGGAGATGCAAGGCGCGGCAAATGCGACAGCACTCACCCATCGGGCATGTGTGATAGCTCATGCAAGCGAACCGGCGCGACACCCGTTGGATGGTTTAAATGACTTCCTGCCTATTGAACCTACCGAGTGCCGCGCGCAACCTGACTACAGCTGTAGGCAATCAAGGCCGTCCTGCTCGCAGCAGCAAGGTTCTGCAGCGTTCGAATGGATTCCACCCACTGGCGCAGGCCAAGACAAGGATCACTGTACGTGTTACGCCGCAATCGACTTCTTCTGTCTGCGGGTCTGGTCCCGCTTCCGTGGTTCCTGTTCTGGACCAGCGTTGCCGCCCTGTTCGCGCCGGGCTACAACCCGCTTGCACAGCACGCCAGCGAACTGCTGCAGGCACCAACGCTTGCAAGCATCTGCGCCAGGATTGCCCCCATCGGCTGCGGCGTGGGCTTCGTGGCGTTTGCCATCGGGGTATGGCGAGAGTCCGGCCGCCGGATTGCCGTAGGCGCGATCTGCTGGATGATCTTTGGCATCTCCATGCTGACCAACGGGCTCTGGCCCATGGGCCATCCGATGCACGGCTTCTACACCATTGGCATCGCAAACATCATTGCACCGGCGATGTCGCACATCGAATTGAGCGCGTGGTCTGCCAACCGAAGAGCGTACGCCGTGACTGCTGCGTTGAGCGTCGCGGGGATTGTCTATCTCTGGTTGAACGTGGTGGGAGCGGACCCGGAGGGGTTCAGGGGGCTGACCCAGCGCGTGTTCTCGTCGATCAACTCGCTGTGGCCGTTCCTGGTTGCGCTGTACCTGCTGCGAAGGGGTTCAAGCGCGCTGGAGGCGCGGCCGGCGCTTTGATGGAAAGACATGCAGGCACATGGACGACTGTTAAGCGTGCGGAGTTGAGAAGAGGATGAGGATGTTTCGCCGCCAGCTGATCTACGTTCAGGTGCATCAGGACCATTTTATTGCGCGCCTGGTCGGTGGAGACAGGACCATTCGCCGCCAGTGTCACGCCCTTGGCAATCGCGCGGGTCCGATCAAGGACTTCTCGAATATCCGGCCCCTGCTCAAGGCGATCTTCTCGGAACTCATGCCTGGGTTCTCTTTCGCCAAGCCGTGGGGGCTTCTGCATTTTGATCCGGTTGAGTATCCGGTCACGAAGGAAGAGCTGGCCGGGTTTCAGAAGTCTGCCATGCGAAGTGGTGTGAGCTTCTGTTTTCTCTCCACGTGGGAGCAGCGGCATGAAGACAGGGATCTGTTGGAGATGTTCAACTAGGGACCGGCACGAGAATTAATTCAGGGCAAGACCGCTTCGTGATTGGGCCTGGTGGAGATATTGCGAGCGTCCGCTTCTGGCCGGAAGCAGACATCAGCACTGCTTAGGCGTTAGCCCGGTGCTATTCTCCGCTTTCGACCCAAAGCAGACATTCTCCTCCGATGCCGCGAGCTGTCATAACTGTCCTGCTAGGTGAGGGTGACGACGCCGGATCCGAGGCTAAGTTCAATGCCGAGTGGGAGCTTGTCGAGCAATGGTTGGACCGCTGGCGAGACAACATGGCTACCTGCCCCGAAAACTTTGAGGGGTGCGGTTGTTGCTTCGTGTATTGGGAAGTGGATGCACCGCAGTGTGCGCTGGAAGAGCTTCCTTCTCATCTCTTGACCGGCACGTGGTAGCCGACAACCAACGTCCGCTTCTGGCCGAAGCGGACCCGCAGTCCAGATGATTCCGATATAGGTGCAGCCATCCGCCTGCGAGAGAGTACGGACACGATGAATCCAATAAATGACGTAAGCCAGTGTGACGCCAGAATTCGACTCTACACACCTACGTGGAGCACGAAGAACCATTTCAGGTGATGACTTCGGCTCAAGGGGAATGAGGATCTTGGAGATGCATTTCTGCACGCTCCATTGATTATGTTAGTTTGATTGGCTGAACAACAAGATTGCTCTTCACGGGATTAGGTGCCGGGTGGCGCTGATAGCACTTTTCGAACGCAGCAACAGGAATTTACGCTGGAACGAATCGCAGAAGTCCTGCGCATCCAAATAGCTAGAGGCCAGTCATGAGTTCGACCGTCGAGTTCTTTGTTGAGACGATCGCCAAGGATCGCACTGGGAAGTCGGTGTACGTGGGTTTTGTTGTCACGGGCGGCCCGATATGCGTCGGAGACAAGTTTGTCTCGATGTATGAAATTCCGAGGACACTGGAAGACATCCAGCTGGGACGCCGGCGCACCTCTCCAGAAAACGTCCGTGACATCTCTATTGGTGTGGATGCAATAGATGCAAACAGGCGGCGAGTACAGGCGCTACCTGAGGGCGTGACCGGTGCACTTTATCTAACGGGTGAAGACGTGGCGTTTATTGGAGCTCGAACATACTTGCTAACGTCGGGTTGACCTAAGTGATCCTCAGTCATTGCCAGCGATACGATGCTCGGCGGCGATTGCCCGATAGAGATCCGGCTCTTGCGCGCCAGTGATTTGCCAATCAAGGAAGGCGAGATAAATTTCATACAAGGACAGGCTCTGAAAGCTGTGCTTGGAACGGGGATCACGCTCTATATTTTCAACGCGAGCGTCCTCAAGTACGATCTCCCGATACCACGGGCTCACACTGTCAGGAGCGATGGATGAAGGTCGTCTACAGCTTGCGCAATGATCTTGAGAAAGATCAGTCCAGGATTCGAGATACGCAATCCTTGACGTTGAACGATGCGAAGCCATTGCTCGGATTAAAAGGCAATAAGGGGCTATTTGGTAGCGAGGAGTGGTGGTCCAATATCGAGTCTGGAGTCATTGAGGGTGAGTGCGTCACGGGTGTAATTGCGAGCCTGTACGTTGCGGGGCAGGAGCGCCTCGATCACCCAAACGAATTCGAGTTCACCCTAAACGATGGGAGTTCAAGGTCGGAAGCAATCTTGACGGATGATCCAAATTCCATTTCTGCATACGCCATCGGACGGAAAGTTCAAATTCACTACGCGTACGATGAGCTTAAGTGTCCCTTGAGAAACGGGCTTCCTCAGTATCTGGACTTCGTTGTGAGAATAGAGATCGAAGAGTGATAGCGTCAGTTGGCTGCGGTGCGGCACGCGATGAAGTGCGGCTCCACTTGCTTTTCATGCCCGTTTTCTGGCGCGAAGACTCGGCTTGTGAATTCGCGCCTGTGGTGAACGTCCGCTTCTGGCCGGATGCGGACATTGGCTCGCGCAGGGCATTTCCTGTTGATCAGTGGCCAGCCAGCAACCCGTAGCGGACTTGCCCGTGTGCCTCGAACGTGGATCTGGCGGGGCCCCTGATCCCATGCGTTGGTCTGGCCATGCGCCGGCTTGATGGCTGAACTCGGCCGCTCTAGCATCGCGCTGTATCAGGGGAGCGGCCCAACCATGTGGCGATGCAGGATGAACGCTTGTGTGAGACTGGTCTTGTTCACGAGCATGGCGCTATGCCTTCTGGCTTGCACCAATCCCGGTGGCACCGCCAGCGATGTGATCGCAGGGAGCAGGAGCGAAAGCTACGGCCCCGAATCCGCAGCACAGATGGAAGCCAGGGCCCGCTCTGGCGATGGGTACGCTCAGGCGTTGGTGGAGAATCACTACCGCGAGATAGGCAATGCAGCCCTCTATAGGCAATGGATGGAGGAGGGGGTTTCGAGAGGAGATCCTGCGGCGATGCAGCGCCTCGCTTCCCATCTCATTTCGTTGGGGGGGAGGGAGAATTGCCGCCGGGCTGAGGTGATGCTGGTGCGGGCGCGCGCGCTTGTGACAGACGACGATGCGTCGTTCCTTGGAGCGCTCGACTCCACGATGCGACGGCTGAAGGGCGAGCTACTGGGTAGCACACCCTGCAAATAGCGGCCGCAGGGAAGCGCTGATCTTCCTCCTTATCAGTGTCAGTTGATGATCTCCCCACTCCCCGAAGCAACAAACGCCTTCAACTGCCGAACGAACTCCGCGTCATAGGCTTCCCACTCCACAATCTCCCCTACCACCCGCAACGGCTGCGCACTCCGATACGACCGCGTCGGGTTCCCGGGAAACTTCTTGTTGGTCACGTTCGGGTCGTCTTCAAACGGCCCGGTCGGCTCCACCACATACACGCGCGGCCGCCCTTCACCCCGGGCCATCTCCGCAGCCAGCCCGGCGCCCTTGGCAATGGTGGTGAAGTAGATGTGGTTCATCACCACGCTGTCGCGATAGTTGGAGCGGAAGCCTGCGCTCAGCAACTCGCCCACCGCCAGGTCAGCGCGGGTGCCGTGGTAGAACGGCCCGGCGACCTGGTCGCAGGTGTCATGCGAAACGGGTGTCCATTCGGTGTCCTGCGCCATCGGCACTGCCCCTGCGTGTCCTGCCGGATCGACAGGCCGGCGAGTCTAGGGCGCCCGGTGGGCCTTGCTGCAAGGCCCCATCCGGGAAATAATCTGTAAACGGGAGGCGCGGTGCGCCTCCTTTTTTCATTCTGCGGCGCCGCGCCCTTCCAGCTCGCGCACGGCGGTTTCCAGCGCGTCCAGCTTCTGGCGGGTCTTCAGCAGCACGGCGCGCTGCACTTCGAACTCCTCGCGGGTGACCAGGTCGAGCTTGGCCAGGCCGGCCTGCAGCGCGCTCTTGAAGGTGGCCTGCAGTTCCTCGCGCGATTCGCGCAGGCCCGGCGGCACCAGGTCGCTGAGGCGACGGGCGAGGTCATCGATTTGGTTCAGGTCGATCATGGGGTGCTCCGTGGGGGTGGGCCCGTGCATCCGGCGCGGGCAGGCCATTCGGGCACAAGCATACTGCCGGCACCCACTGCCCGGACAGGCCGCAGCGGCTTCGCACGGGCCGCGTTCAGGCGCTATCCTCCACGCCGGAAGACAGGAGATAGACGATGAAGATGGTCATGGCGGTGATCAAGCCGTTCAAGCTCGACGACGTGCGCGAAGCGCTGGCCGAGCGTGGGGTTACCGGGATCACGGTGACGGAAGTGAAGGGCTTTGGTCGCCAGAAGGGCCATACCGAGCTGTACCGCGGCGCGGAGTATGTGGTCGATTTCCTGCCGAAGGTGAAGCTGGAAGTGGCGGTGACCGATGACCAGGTGGAGGCGGTGGTTGAGGCCATCGTGAAGGCTGCCGGCACCGGCAAGATCGGGGACGGCAAGGTGTTCGTGTACGACCTGGGCAGCGTGGTGCGTATTCGTACCGGTGAGTTGGACGCGGACGCGTTGTAACCCGTTCGGCGGGATGTTGTAGAGCCGAGCCGATGCTCGGCTGCATTTCGCGCGATGCAGGAACAGCAGCCGAGCGCGGGCTCGGCTCTACAAAGAGCGGTAAAGCGGTCGAGCGAGCTCGACCCCTACCGGCGCTTGGCCCACTTATAGAACCGCTTCCAGCCCTGGCGCACGGCGGCGACCCAGCCCGGGTCGGCCACCAGCGCGGCCTGCGCGGCACTCGGGGCCTGGCCGGTCACGCGCTGGCGCATCTTCAGCAGGTTCTTCATGTCGCTGCGGCGCATCTGCCGGCTCAGTGGATTGCGGCGCAGCCAGCGCGGGGCGCGCCAGGCCGAGGTGAAGTCCAGCAGCACCGGCACGCCGCCGCTGACCACCACGTTGGTGCCATGCAGGTCGTTGTGGGTGATGCCGGCGGCGTGCAAACGGCTGAGCGCGTGCTGCAGCTGCTCGAACACTTCATTGCCCACCGCCTGCGCGGTGCTGAGCGTCTGGCCCGGGATGAACTCCATGCCCAGCGCCAGGCCGCCCAGGGTGCCGAGCAGTGCGGGGGCATGCTTCCAGCCGCCGAGGCGCTGCAGCATGCGTGCTTCACGGCGCACCATCAGCCGCGCGATCAGCGAAACGGGGGTGCCGCGGTAGCGGGAATAGTCCTTGATGACCGCCTCGCGCCCGTCCAGGCAGGTGCGGTAGACATCCGGGGCCAGGAAACGCTCGCCGCGCTTGAGCAGCAGCGGGGATGCGGCGTCATCGCCGCAGGAGGAGGATGGCAGGGCAGGAAGATGCATGTCGGGGTCTCGGACGACCCGGTGGGTGGCGCAATGCGTCAAGCGAACCGGTGTTACAGGGAGTTACTAAGTTTTCGTTAATTTTAGTACTCGCCAGTTCGCTATTCCACGATTTGTCGGAGAAATGTCGGGGTCGTGGCTGGAACAGTTCGTCGCGCAGAATCGGACAATTCTGTCTCACTTATTCCGATTGGCCTTTAGCATCAACAGCTTGCGCGCCCAGCCCTGCGCCTCCTTCGCAACCGGATGAACACGGCGCACGGGCAACTTGACCCCGGCGCACGGCCTGCCGACCATAAGCTGTTAATCCGCGACATCGGCGGCCGCCCCCTCCGGCACGTCCCCGTCCCCTGCCGCGTTCCCCACCGGTGCTGGCCGCCTGGCCGTGCATCGCCCCGTTTCCCGTTCCGGCCGCGGCTGGAGGAAAGTGCTTTGATCATCAAAATCGTCATTGCAGCGCTGTTCGTGGCCTGCGTGCTGTACATCCACTTCCGTGGCAAGGTCCGCGCGCGCTGGTCGCGCCAGCTGCTGGACCACTCCAGTTTCATGGCCCCGATCAACGTGGTCATGTACATGTTCTCGAAGGTGCCGACCACCCCGTTCCTGGACCCGGGCAAGGAGTTCCCGCAGCTGGAGCCGCTGCGCCAGAACTGGCAGATGATCCGCGACGAGGCGCTGGCGCTGCGCGACGCGCAGAAGATCGCTGCCTCCAGCACGTTCAACGATGCCGGCTTCAATTCGTTCTTCCGTCGTGGCTGGAAGCGCTTCTACCTGAAGTGGTACGGCCCGTCGCACCCGTCGGCCAAGACGCTGTGCCCGAAGACCACGGCGCTGATCGAGTCGCTCCCGGATGTGCGTGCGGCGATGTTCGCGCAGCTGCCGCCGGGCAGTGAGCTGCGCCCGCACCGCGACCCGTTCGCCGGCTCGCTGCGCCTGCACCTGGGCCTGAGCACACCCAACGACGATGCTTGCTACATCGAAGTGGACGGCATCAAGAAGAGCTGGCGCGACGGCGAGTGGATGATGTTCGACGAGACCTACATCCACCATGCACACAACGAGACGCAGCAGGACCGCGTGATCCTGTTCTGCGATATCGCCCGCCCGCTGCGCTTCGGCCTGCCGGGGCTGTTCAACCGCGCGGTGGCGGCCACGCTGCTGGCCGGTGGTGCATCGCCGAACCTGCCGGGTGACCCGACCGGTGGCGTCAACAAGGCATTTGGCAGCGTCTACAAGGTGCGCCTGAAGGCCAAGGCACTGCGCGAGCGCAGCGTGGTGGCGTATCAGCTGATCAAGTGGGGCCTGGTGGTGGCGGTGATCGCCGGTATCTGGGCGCTGTGACTGTAGAGCCGAGCCTATGCTCGGCTTGATTTATCGCAACCTGTCCGAACAGCAGCCGAGCGTGGGCTCGGCTCTACAGAAAGCAGAAAACCCGCGCTGTCGCCAGCGCGGGTTTCTGTTTGGATCAACCCTTCAATGCAGCCTGCACGAACGGCGGGGTCACCAGCACGCCGGTGTGCAGCGCGGCGGTGTAGTACAGGGTGTTGAAGGTCTTGGCGGCCGAGTCGGCCTGGCGGAAGTCGAAGCTGCTGTCGCCCTTGCGCGCCATGGTTACGCTCCACCAGCCGGTGGGGTAGCACGGCTGCGGGAACGGCAGGGTCTTGAACGAACCGAAGCCGGCCTTGCCCATCTCGGCGCGCATTTCGTTGATCAGTTCCAGCTGCATCAGCGGCGACTCGGACTGCTGCACCAGGATGCCGTCGTCCTTCAGGGCCTTGAAGCAGCTCTCGTAGAAGGCTTTGTTGAACAGGCCTTCGCCCGGGCCGACCGGGTCGGTCGAATCGACGATCACCACGTCCACGCTGCCCGCCGGGCAGTTGGCCATGTAGGCCACGCCGTCGTCGAACAGCAGCTCGGCGCGCGGGTCGTCGTTGGAGTCGCACAGTTCCGGGAAGTGCTTGCGCGCCATCACCGTGACCTGCTCGTCGATATCGCACTGGGTCACGCTCTCCACGCCGGTGTGCTTGAGCACTTCGCGCAGGGTGCCGCAGTCGCCGCCACCGATGATCACCACGCGCTTGGGCGCGGCGTGGGTGAACAGCACCGGGTGGCTGATCATCTCGTGGTAGAAGAAGTTGTCCTTGCTGGTCAGCATGATGGCCCCGTCGATGGTCATCAGGTTGCCCCAGTCGGTGGTCTGGAAGATCTCGATCTTCTGGAACGGCGACTGCACCTCGTCCAGCTTGCCGGTGATGCGGTAGCCGATGGCCGAGCCGGTGCGCTCGAAGTGTTCGATGTACCAGTTGTTGCTGTCAGTCATTGGAAAACAGTCCTGTTCGGAGGGGTGGAGCCGGGCTGGCGGGCGGGGCCGCGTGGCACAGATGCCACATCCGGACGGATCGGCCCGTTCAGGTTGGAACCTGTCACGGGCGCGGGCGCGCATGATAACGAACCTGTGGGCACATAGGCGTTATCATGCCCCCCCTTTTATTGCCAACAAGGCCGACTGAAATGACCGATTGGTCCCTCGACCAAGCCCGCAAGACCTACTCGATCCCGCATTGGGCGGACGGTTACTTCGACGTGGATCAGGCCGGGCACATGGTGGTGAGACCGACCGGGGCGGACGGCCCGGTGGTGTCGCTGCCCAAGGTGGTCGATGCGGCGCGCGCGGCCGGCGCCAAGCTGCCGCTGCTGGTGCGCTTCCCGGACATCCTCGGCCAGCGGCTGGGCAAGCTGCAGGCGGCCTTCGCCCAGGCCCAGCAGGACTGGGAGTACAGCGGCGGCTACACCGCCGTGTACCCGATCAAGGTCAACCAGACCCGCGGCGTGGCCGGCACCCTGGCCAGCCACCACGGCGAGGGCTTCGGCCTGGAAGCGGGCAGCAAGCCCGAGCTGATGGCCGTGCTGGCGCTGTCGCGTCCGGGTGGCCTGATCGTCTGCAATGGCTACAAGGACCGCGAGTACATCCGCCTGGCCCTGATCGGCCGCAAGCTGGGCCTGCAGACCTTCATCGTCATCGAGAAGCCGTCCGAGCTGAAGCTGGTGCTGGAAGAGTCCAAGGCGCTGGACGTGAAGCCGGGCCTGGGCGTGCGCATGCGCTTGGCCTCGCTGGGCGCCGGCAAGTGGCAGAACAGCGGTGGCGACAAGGCCAAGTTCGGCCTGTCGCCGCGCCAGCTGCTGGACCTGTGGAAGTCGCTGCGTGACACCGAGTACGCCGACTGCCTGAACCTGCTGCACTTCCATATGGGCTCGCAGATCTCCAACGTGCGCGACATCGCCAACGGCATGCGCGAAGCCACCCGCTACTTCGTGGAGCTGTCGCGCCTGGGCGCGAAGATCACCCACGTCGACGTGGGTGGTGGCCTGGGCGTGGACTATGAAGGCACCCGTTCGCGCAGCTTCTGCTCGATCAACTACGGCCTGCATTCCTACGCCAGCAACATCGTGCAGCCGCTGGCCAATGCCTGCGAAGAGTTCGGCCTGACCCCGCCGCGCATCGTCACCGAGTGCGGCCGTGCGATGACGGCGCACCACGCGGTGCTGATCGCCAACGTCTCGGAAGTGGAAGAAGCGCAGGAAGGCCGCGTGCCGGACCAGCACGACGACGAACCGGCGGCGATCCGCCACCTGCGCGAAATCCACGACGAGCTGGACGTGCGCCCGGCGGTGGAACTGTTCCAGGAAGCCCAGCATTTCCATGCCGAAGGCCTGGCCAGCTACGCGCTGGGCCAGATCGACCTGCCGCAGCGTGCGCGCATCGACGATCTGTTCTACGCCATCGCCCACGGCGTGCGTGCGCGCCTGAGCTATGACGAGAAGAGCCATCGCCCGGTGCTGGACGAACTGAACGAGCGCCTGGTCGACAAGTACTTCGTCAACTTCAGCGTGTTCGAATCGATCCCCGACGTGTGGGCGATCGACCAGGTGTTCCCGATCGTGCCGATCGAGCGCCTGGACGAGACCCCGGACCGCCGCGGCATCATCGCTGACATGACCTGCGACTCGGACGGCATGGTGGAAACCTATGTCGAGAACGAGAGCCTGGACAGCTCGCTGCCGCTGCACAAGATGAAGCCGGGCGAGAGCTACCGCATCGGCTTCTTCATGGTCGGCGCGTACCAGGAAATCCTGGGCGACATCCACAACCTGTTCGGCGATACCGACGCGGTGGAAGTGCTGGCCGATGCCGATGGCTACGCCATTACCCAGCAGCGCCGCGGCGACACCACCGACGTGATGCTGGATTACGTGGGTTACCGCCTGGACGAACTGCGGGCGACCTATGCGCAGCGCGTGGCTGCAGCGCAGCTGTCGCCGGAACGCGCGCAGGAACTGTCGGACGCGCTGGAAGCCGGCCTGACCGGTTATACCTACCTGTCCGACGAACCGCTGGTGTGATGGACGGCGCCGGGCCCGCCCGGTGCCACCGTTGCCGATGAGCGCGCGCGCGACCTTCCACCTGTTCCTGCATGCCGCCGTGCCAGCCCTGCTGGCATGGCTGTTCTGGCGCAAGCGCTTTGCCTCGGCGTGGCTGCTGATGCTGCTGGGCTGGATCATCGACCTGGACCATCTGCTGGCTGACCCGATCTATGCACCGAACCGCTGCAGCATCGGGTTCCACCCGCTGCATACGGCCCCGGCCATCGCCGTCTACGCGGGGCTGTGCGTGCCGAAGAAGACCAGGTTGTTCGGCATCGGTTTGATCATCCACATCGTGCTGGACGCGATTGATTGCTGGTGGATGCATCACCGTTGATGTTTGCTGCGTGTCGACCAAGGTCGACACCTACCGGGCGCACGATGGCGGACGGATTGGCGCTTGGTAGAGCCGGCCGCTGGCCGGCTTCCGCAGGGTGTTCCTGGTGACCACGTGGTTGCCGGCCTGTC
>NZ_JAPTFO010000035.1:0-43136 GCF_030985515.1 Stenotrophomonas sp. Sm10 | reverse complement strand
CTCCGGCCCAACCGATAAACCGCATCCCGCGTCCCCCCACGAGGGGCTGCGCCGTTGGCTGGAAACTACGCCACCGCGCGAAGAACCAACGCCAGGATCGCAGGCACCGCCTGGATCATGAAAATGCGGCGGCTCACGCTGTAGGCGCCATAGCACCCGGCCACCACCACGCAGGCCAGCGAGAACGTCACCAGCACTGGCTGATCGATCACCAGCCCCACTACGATGCCCGCCGCCAGGAAGCCGTTGTACAGGCCCTGGTTGGCCGCCAGCACGCGCGTGATCTCTGCCTTCTCCGGCGTGTTGCGGAAGGTCTTCAGGCCCAGCGGGCGGGTCCACAGGAACATCTCCAGCACCAGGAAGTACAGGTGCAGCACCGCGACCAGCACGGTCAGCAGCAGCGCGATCAGCGACATCGTTTCTCTCCTCGGGAAGACTGGGCCGCGTCAGCGGTCGCGCGGCAGTTTCTTTTCTTCGCGCAGCACGCCGAACGCGGCCAGGGTCATGAAGCCGGCCACCACCACGCCACCCATGAACACCACGTGCGAGCCGAACAGGGACAGCCCCTTGTGCAGCCACGCAAAGCTCAGGTCCGCGCCCCGGTAGACCACCGTGTCGATCGCTGCGCCGGCCTTATAGCGCCACTGGCGGTCCACGCGGGTGTAGATGGTTTCGCGCGCCGGCTTGGCCAGCGCGAATTCACTGGCGCGGGTCATCACCTGCACCACCGCGACCATCAGCGGCATCGGCGAGGCCGCCAGCACCGAGAAGCCGATCAGGATCGCGAAACCAGGAATCAGCAGCGCCGGCGCAATGCCATGCCGGGACAGCAGCCAGCGGGTCAGGGCGAGCTGCATCAGCAGCGCCAGTGCGTTCACCGCCAGGTCGATACGCGAGAAGAAGGCCGTAGCAGCGCCTGCATCGTTGAATGCCTCACGCACGATGCTGGCCTGCTGGTTGTACAGCAGGGTGCCCACGCCCACACCGAACACCACCATGATCGCCAGCCAGCGCAGCAGAGGTTCACGCACAATCAGTTTCAAGCCATCCAGCACGCTGCCGCCCATTGGCTTCTCGCCGGACACCAGTTGCTGCTCGCGTTCGCGCAGCACCGCCCAGTGCCGCAGCCGCCAGATGCACAACAGGCAGACGGCCAGGAATCCCGCAGAGACCAGCATCAGGTTGGCGATACCCACGCGCTGCACCAGCGCACTGGTGATGATCGGACCGAGGAAGGCACCGACGGTGCCAGCCGCGCCGATGTAACCGTAGAAAGCACGTGCCTGCGCGTTGGAAAACACATCGGCCATGAAGCTCCAGAACACCGCCACCGCGAACAGGTTGAAGACAGTGATCCAGAAAAAGAACGCCATGCCGCGGCCCGGCACACCGCTATCGAACAGTACGTAGAAGCCCAGCAGGGTGACGATGAAGAACCCATACACCGCCGGCAGGAACACCCGCCGCGGGAACCGGCTGACCAGCCAGCCGTACACCGGCTGCAGCACCAGCATGATCACGAACACGCAGGAAAACAGGAACTGCAGGACAAAGCCCTTCAACGCGATGCCATGGCTGGCGAACCAGGCGATCAGCACTGGCGGGAACACCGTTTCCAGGTCCGCCGAGGCAGCCATCGCCTCACGCACCGGGCGCAGCACGTAGTAGCCGCTGAGCAGGCAGAAGAAGTACAGGAACGACCACCACAGCGCCGGCGACTCACGTAGTGCCGCCGTCAGCCCACGCAGCGGCCCCTTGCCCTTCACCGCGCTCACGCGGCGTCCCTCGCCAGAAGACGGCGGTTGGACAGCGGCATGGCAGGCTCCGGGGCGGTGAAGCGCGTACGTTAGCCAATGCACTGCAACATCGCCAGCGTGACGCGCGCACCGATGGCCGCAACGTAGTGGCATGAGAGGCAGGAACGACACGTTCGGACACACTTCCAGAGCGTCAAAATGCCAACTTTTTCAACGAGATGCGCATTCATCTTCGCTTTGTTTGTGCACAGGGGAAAAGCGGCGCTAGAATCGCCATCAGCAGTCGCGCACGGGTCCAACCGATGAAAAAGAACAGCCTGCGTCGTCCGATCCGATCGGCGGCCACCGGTTTGCTGGGCATGTTGATGCCCGTTGCCTTGTCCACCACCGCGCAGACCCCGCCGGCGTTGCCGCCGATGCCGACCAACATCGAAACTGCTGCGGGTCCCACCGTCGCCCACACCCAGCCGGCGGCCTACCGCACCGGCCTGGTGCCCCGCGTGCAGGCCCCGGCGCCCGGCTTCAACGTCGCCAACATCGAATCGATGGCGCAGCAGCTCACCTATGGCGAACGCGTGCCGGGCATGGCGGTGGCGATCGTGCAGGGCGGCCGTATCCTCAGCGCGCGCGGCTATGGCGTCACCGACGTCAACAATCCGCTGCCAGTTGATGCGCACACCGTGTTCCGCCTGGCCTCGCTGTCCAAGGCCTTCGCCGGCACCATGGCCGGCCTGCTGGTCAACGACGGCACGCTGCGCTGGGACAGCAAGGTCACCGACTACGTGCCGGGTTTCCGCCTGAACTCGCCGGAAGCCACTGATCGCCTGACCGTGGCCGACGTGCTCAGCCATCGCGTCGGCCTGCCGTACAACGCCTACGACCGCGACATCGAAGGCAACGCCGAGTACTACGCGTTGACCCAGAAACTGGCCAACACCAGCCTGAAGTGCCTGCCGGGCGAGTGCTATGCCTACCAGAACGTGGCCTTCAGCCTGATCGGCGATGTCGTCTACGCGGCCTCCGGCAGCTTCTACGAGCAGTCGGTCGAGCGCCGTATCTTCAAGCCGCTGGGCATGAACGATGCCAGCCTCGGCCTGGCCGGCATCCAGGCCAGCTCGCGCTGGGCGCGTCCGCACGTGCGCAGCCGCAACGGCTGGGTCTCGCTGACGCCGAAGCCGACCTACTACCGGGTCGCCCCGGCGGCCGGCGTCAATGCCAGTGCCAGCGACATGGCGCAGTGGCTGCTCGCCCACACCGGCCACCGCCCCGACGTGCTGCCGGCACCGCTGCTGGCCACGCTGCATTCGAGCCTGATCAGCACCCCCGGCGAGATGCGTTCAGGCTGGCGCCGTGAGCGCCTGCATTCGGCGGGCTATGCCCTGGGCTGGCGCACCTTCGACTACGCCGGCCACGACGTGGTGTTCCATGCCGGTGCCGTACAGGGTTACCGCGGCCTGGTCGCGCTGGTGCCGGAACGCGATCTGGGCATCGCCATCATGTGGAACGGCGAAAGCAGCCTGCCCAGCGGCCTGCTGCCGACCGTGCTCGACTCCGCGCTCGGCCTGCCGGCGCAGCGCTGGCTGGACGTGGACACCGACTTCGGCAGCGACAACCTGATGGCCGAGGGCAGCAGCCCTGCGCAGCAGCAGGACAAGCGCAAGGGCAAGGGCGCCTCGAGCAACCGCGCGGTGGCTTCCCCGCGCTGATCCGGCGGGCTCGACCGTGAGCATCAAGGGCGGCCTGGGGGCCGCCCTTTTTGTTGTTTTGTGGGACCTGGCCATGCCCGGCCAGCTCGGAAGACAGGCCCCTGCTCCACAGATGCGGCGCGTCAAACGTCAGAAAGGCAGTCGGCCATGGCTCGGTGCTGGCAATGGCCCCATAAAAAAACCCCCTCCCCGCTGGGCAGCCAGGGAAGGGGTTTCAGGATGCGGCTATCGGGAAGTACTTAGATCAGCGGTGCCGGGGTTGCCGGCAGAGCGACCGGAGCGGCCTTCTTCTTGCGGGCGGCCGGCTTGCGCTTGGCAACCTTCTTCGCTGCCTTCTTCGGGGCAGCCTTCTTGGTGGCCTTCTTCGCGGTCTTCTTCACTGCCTTCTTGGCGGCCTTCTTGACGGCCTTCTTGGCAGTTGCCTTCTTCGCGACCTTCTTGGCCGGCTTGCGGGCCGTTGCCTTCTTGGCAGTCTTCTTGGTGGCCTTCTTGGCTACCTTCTTGGTGGCCTTCTTGGCAGTGGACTTCTTGGCGACCTTCTTCGCCGCCTTCTTCACTGCCTTCTTCGCAGTGGCCTTCTTGGCGACCTTCTTCGCAGCCTTCTTCACCGCCTTCTTGGCAGTCGCCTTCTTCGCGACCTTCTTCACTGCCTTCTTGGCAGCGGCCTTCTTCGCGACCTTCTTCACCGCTTTCTTGGCGGCGGGCTTTTTCTTCGCAGCTTTCTTGGTTGCCATGGGATGGCTCCTCGTCAGTGATAGGGAGTTGAAACGCCCAGGTGGATCAAACCCGCGGATGCTGCGTGCGGGGACCGCCGGCGCGTCAGGCGCGCCGTTACGGATGCGGCAATGCCAGCCTCGATCGGCGGAGCGGGCATCGGAACGGGAGTTGCCTTGCATTTCTCCGGGGGAAGCGGGGCCATGTCCACCGTCATCAGGGTCGCGGTGGTCTTGAAGGGGCTGCTTCGCATCGGACGATTGATTCTGCGCACTCGGTTGGGCAGGCAAGGTCTGCTGAGGCGAAACCTAATCACGGTTTTTTTTACTGTCAACAACCCCCGCGAAAAATTTTCACATCCGCGCCATCCATGGTGGTGCCTGCACGGTCGCCACGCTCCGCGCTCGACGACCGCCGAAGCGCCACGCACGCATGCTGCCTGCAGCAACAACCATGCAAGCGTTGAACAAAAAGTACTTGAAATAAGCACTCTGCGCAGATGCATGCACGTCGGTGGCCACTGCGTGCACACATCGCCAGCACCGGCTGCCGCTGGCACCAACGCCAGCACAACGGCGCCGCAACGGGGGCAAAAAGTTTTCACATCCGAGTACGTCGGCGCGGGGCGGAAACGCGGATTTGCGCAAAACTGCGCACGCCGATCGGCACCGATTGTCAGTCCGCTGATGCCACGCCGAGGGTGCCAAGCGAACCGGCCGTCATGAGTCCGACGCACTCGCCAAAACGAAAACGGCCACCCGAAGGTGGCCGTTTCAGAATCCGCAAGCGCGACTCAGTGGTCGTCGCTCTCCAGGACTTCGGCGTACGCGTCCGGATCCAGCAGATCGTTGACCTCTTCGGCGTTGGCCAGTTCGACCACGAACATCCAGCCTTCGCCGTAGGCATCTTCGTTGATGGTTTCCGGCTTGTCGGACAGGGCCGAGTTGACCTCGACGACCTTGCCGCTGATCGGGCTGTAGACGTCCGAGGCGGCCTTCACCGACTCGACAACGGCGATCTGTTCGCCGGCCTTGGCCTCGGCGCCGACTTCGGGCAGTTCGACGTAGACCAGGTCACCCAGCAGGCCCTGGGCGTGGTCGGAAATACCGACGGTGACGCGGCCATTGCCTTCGACACGGGCCCACTCATGGGACTTGAGGAACTTGAGGTCGCCGGGGATCTCGCTCATGGGACTGCTCCAGAGATATGCAGGGGGTGGAAAAAACGGGGCTAGTGTAACCAACCGGCCGCCACTGCTGTCAGTGACGACCGGCACGTTCGGATCAGGCGTCGGCGAGCACGCCGGGCTGGGCCTGGCCTTCGCGCACGAACGGGAACTTGACCACGCGTACCGGCACCTGCCGGCCGCGGATGTCGACGGTGACCTGGCCGAGTTCACCGGCCGGCACGCGGGCGAAGGCGATGCCCTTGGCCAGCGTCGGCGAGAAGGTGCCGGACAGGATCTCGCCCTCGCCGCTGGCCGTCGTCACTGCCTGGCCGTGGCGCAGCACGCCCTTTTCGTCCATCACCAGGCCGATCATCTGGCGCGCGGTGCCGGCAGCCTTCTGCGCTTCCAGCGCGCCGCGGCCGATGAAGTCGCGGCCTTCGTCCAGCGACACGGTCCAGGCCAATGCTGCCTCATATGGGCTGATCTCTTCGTCCATGTCCTGGCCGTACAGGTTCATGCCGGCTTCCAGGCGCAGCGTGTCGCGCGCGCCGAGGCCTGCCGGCTTCACGCCTGCCGCCAGCAGGCGGTTCCAGAACGCGACCACGGCATCCTGCGGCAGCAGGATTTCGAAGCCGTCTTCGCCGGTGTAGCCGGTGCGGGCGACAAACAGCTCGACGCCATCGTCGGACTGCACCTGCAGGGCGGCGAAGCGGCCCAGCTTGGTCAGCGCGGCGCGGTCGGCTTCGCGGGCCAGGCTGATGACGATGTCGCGCGCCTGCGGCCCCTGCACGGCCAGGATGGCCAGGTCCGGACGCTGCTCGACGGACACGCCGAACGGTGCGGCCTGCTCACGCAGCCAGGCCAGATCCTTTTCGCGGGTCGAGGCATTGACCACCATGCGGAAGAAGTCGTCGCCCAGGTAGTAGACGATCAGGTCGTCGATGACGCCGCCACGGGGATTGAGCATGCACGAGTACAGTGCCTTGCCGGTGACCTTCAGCTTGTCGATCGAGTTGGCCAGCAGGCGGCGCAGGAACGGCTTGACCTGCTCACCACGCAGATCGACCACGGTCATGTGGCTGACGTCGAACACACCGGACTCACGGCGCACCAGGTGGTGCTCGTCCAGCTGCGAGCCGTAGTGGATGGGCATGTCCCAACCCCCGAAATCGACCATCTTGGCGCCAAGGGCGCGGTGGGTATCGTTGAGCAGCGTCTTCTGGGTCATGACCGGGTCCGGCAGCAGAGGAAACAAGAACCCCCATTATCCCAGATCGGTCACCCACAGGTCGCGCCGCAGCGCAGCGCCGGAGCCGAGCCCACGCGACGCCCGCACGAAGAGGCCCGGCTCTACAAGGAGCGGCCCGCAGCCTCAACCTGCAGCGTGCTGCCCTGTACCGCCAGCACCCGTACCCACGTACCCGCCGGCAGCTCCGGGCCGCTCACCGGCCAGGACGCGTCATCGATGCTGACCCGGCCCTGCCCGCTGACGATGCCCTGCTGCAAGGGCACCACCCGACCGACCAGCTGCTCGGCACGGCGGTTGAGCAACGGCGCATCGCTGGGCCGCGCCCTTTTCCTGCCCCAGCGCCGGTAGCACTGGATCGAGACCACGCTCAGCACGACGAAGGCAACGACCTGCCACAGCAACGGAATGCCGCTGAACACCGCAACCAGGACGAACACGGCCGCTGCGCCAATGCCGATCCACAGCATGAACGCCCCGGGTGCCAACGCCTCTGCCGCGAACAGCAGCAGCGCCAACGCGCCCCAACCGACGACTTCCCAGCGCATGTCAGCCTCCGATCGGCGGTGGCCGCTTGCCTGCGGCCTTGGTGGTCTGGTCGCCCAGTGCCTGCTTGGCCAGTTCGGCCACGCCAGCGATCGAACCGATCACGCCGCTGGCCTCCATCGGCATCAGCACCAGCTTCTGGTTCGGCGAGCTGGCCAGTTCCTTGAACGCCTCGACGTACTTCTGGGCGACGAAGTAGTTGATCGCCTGCACGTCACCTTCGGCAATCGCCGCCGACACCATCTGGGTCGCCTTGGCTTCGGCCTCGGCCAGGCGCTCGCGGGCCTCCGCATCGCGGAACGCGGCTTCGCGACGGCCCTCAGCCTCCAGCACGGTAGCCTGCTTTTCGCCATCGGCGCGCAGGATCTCCGACTGGCGCGAACCCTCTGCCTCGAGGATCTGCGCGCGCTTCTCGCGCTCGGCCTTCATCTGCCGCGCCATCGCATCCAGCAGGTCGCGCGGCGGCTGGATGTCGCGGATCTCGATGCGGTTGACCTTCACGCCCCAGGGATTGGTGGCATGGTCGACCACGCTCAGCAGCTGGGCATTGATCACCTCGCGCTGGCTGAGCGATTCATCCAGGTCCATCGAGCCGATCACGGTACGGATGTTGGTCTGCACCAGGGCGATCATTGCCACTTCCAGATTCGCGACCTCATAAGCGGCCTTGGCAGCGTCCAGGACCTGGAAGAACACCACGCCGTCCACGCGCACGGCGGCGTTGTCCTTGGTGATCACTTCCTGGCTGGGCACATCCAGCACCTGCTCCATCATGTTCACCTTGCGCCCCACCCCGTACACGATCGGGATCAGGAAATGCAGGCCCGGCGTCATGGTGTGCGTGTAGCGCCCGAAGCGCTCGACGGTCCATTCGAAGCCCTGGGGCACCATCCGTACCGCCTTGAACAGGATGACCACGGCCACGAAGGCCAGTACCACGGTAAAGAACATGGTCGGGAACATCTCGCTTTCCTTATCTGTGACGTCCAGGCCCCAGCATAGCGCGTGAAGGCCACATTCACAGCGGAACTACCAGGGCACGCGCCCGCGCAGGATGTCGGCGAACATCACCCAGTCGCCCATGAACGAGTACAGCGGATGCTGGAAGGTGGCCGGACGGTTCTTCTCGAAGAAGAAATGGCCGACCCAGGCGAATCCATAGCCGCAGGCCAGCGCAGCGAGCAACAGCATCGGCTGCCCGCGCAGGCCCGCTGCCATGACCAGCACCAGCACGCCGCAGCTGCCGATGAAGTGCAGCCGCCGCGAAACCGGGTGGCGGTGCTCGCTGAGATAGAACGGATAGAACTCGCGGAAGCTGGCGAAGCGGGACATGCGCGTGCTCCGGGGACCAGGGCCGCCACCATCATGCACCATCGCTGCCCTTGCAGCATCGAGCCATGCTCGGCTTGCGCGCGCCGGCGCAGTGGGAAGGAAGAGCGGCCGAGCATGGCTCGGCTCTACACCGATGAGGTGCGCGGACCGAACATGATCACTGCCATGCCGGCCAGGCACAGGGCGGCACCGAACAGGTCCCACCGGCTGGGACGGATGCCGTCGACCAGCCACAACCAGAACAGCGCCGTGCCGATGTAGACCCCACCGTAGGCGGCATAGACCCGCCCACTGGCGGTCGGGTGCAGGGTCAGCAGCCAGGCGAACAGCGCCAGGCTGGCGGCCGCCGGCAGCAGCAGCCAGATGCTGCCGCCCTTGCGCAGCCACAGCCACGGCAGATAGCAGCCGACGATCTCGGCCAGCGCGGTCAGCAGGAACAGGCCGAGTGTCTTCACGCTTTCTCCGCTGCCTTGGCTTGCTGCCACAGCGCTTCCTGCGCCTCCAGGTCCATCGCGGCCAGCGCTTCCCCCTGCGCGTCGGCCTGCGCTTCCATCGCACGGAAGCGACGTTCGAACTTGTGGTTGGCCCCGCGCAGCGCCGCGCCCAGGTCGATGTCGGCATGGCGGGCCAGGTTGGCGCAGACGAACAGCAGGTCACCCAGCTCTTCCTGCAGGCGCGCCTTGTTGCCGGCGATATCCCCGCGCTCGAACTCCTCGCGCAACTCCTGCAGTTCCTCGGCCGCCTTGTCCAGCACCGGCAGCGGACCTGGCCAGTCGAAACCGACCTTGGCCGCGCGCGACTGCAGCTTCACCGCACGTTGCCACTCCGGCAAGCCGCGCGAGATGCCGGCCAGTGCGGAGGTGTCCTGCTCGCCCTTGGCCGCACGCTCGGCACGCTTGATCGCCTCCCAGTTGCGCGTCACGCCGTGGGCATCGTCGACGCTCACCTCGGCGAACACGTGCGGGTGGCGGCGCTGCATCTTGTCGCTGATCGCACGGGCGACCTCGGCGAAGGCAAACGCGCCCTGCTCCTCGGCCATGCGCGCATGGAACACCACCTGCAGCAGCAGATCGCCCAGTTCATCGCAAAGATCATCGAGATCGCCGCGATCGATCGCATCGGCCACTTCGTAGGCTTCCTCGATGGTATATGGCGCGATGGTTGCGAAGTTCTGCTCCAGGTCCCAAGGGCAGCCGCCCTGCGGGTCGCGCAGGCGCGCCATGATCGCCAGCAGGCGCTCCAGCTCATGGGTGGCGGCGCTGCCGGTGGCGGGAGTGTCGTGCGCGCTCATGCGGCCTCCAGGGTCAATCGGACAACCAGTCGCGCCATGGCAGGCTGGTGTCACCAAGGGCAATGAAATCGCCGTTCAACAGGGTTTCGCGGCGGTTGTAACGGAACGGCTTGCCGGTCGCGGCCGACAGCACCGCGCCGCCGGCGGCGTGCAGCACGCACTGGCCGGCGGCGGTATCCCATTCGGAGGTCGGGCCCAGCCGCGGATAGACATCCAGGCCACCTTCGGCGATCCGGCAGAACTTCAGCGACGAGCCCTGCGCGATGGTCTCGATGCGGCCCATCCTTGCCAGCAGGGCCTCGGTTTCCGGTGAGCGGTGCGAGCGGCTGGCAGCAACCCGCAGCGGTACGGTGGCCGGCGTGCGGGTGCGCAGCACGGTGTCGTGCAGGCCCTGCCGGCGATAGGCCAGCTCGCCGCGCATGGCATGCCAGACGATGCCGGTCACCGGGGCCAGCACCACGCCGAAGGCCGGTGCGCCCTGGTAGATCAGCGCGATGTTGACACTGAACTCGCCGTTGCGCTTGACGAATTCACGGGTGCCGTCGAGCGGATCGACCAGCCAGTACGCGCCCCAGTGGCGGCGCTGCTCCCAGGCCACCTGTGCCGATTCTTCGGACAGGATTGGCAGGTCCGGGGTCAGCTGCTGCAGGCCCTGTTCAATGACCTGGTTGGCCGCCAGGTCGGCACTGGTGACAGGGCTGCTGTCGTCCTTGATCTGTACATCGAAGCCATCGGCATAGACCTGCATGATGGCCCGTCCGGCGTCCTGGGCGATGGCGATGGCGGTCTCGCGCAGGTCCGTGGTCAGCTTGATCATCGCAGTCCCTGCAGCCACTGGCGGGCGATGAACAGTGCCGCCAGCGAGCGCCCCTCGGAAAAGTCCTCGCGCAGCATCAGCTGGTCCAGCTCGGCCAGCTTCCACGGGATGACTTCCAGTTCTTCCGGCTCGTCGCCGGCCAGCTTTTCCGGGTACAGGTCGCGTGCCACCACCAGCCACGACTGGTGGCTCATGTAGGTCGGGGCCAGGGTCATCGCGCGCAGCACATCGACCCGGCGCGCGCCGAAACCGGCCTCTTCCTTCAGCTCGCGGTCGGCGGCCTGCTCGGGGGTCTCGCCGGCATCGATCCGCCCCTTGACCAACCCCAGTTCATAGCGGTGCATGCCGGCAGCGTATTCACGTACCAGCAGTACGGTCTCGTCGTCGAGCATCGGCACCACCACCACTGCGCCATGACCTCGGCTGACCAGACGTTCGAACCGGCGGCGTTCGCCGTTGGAGAACTCCAGGTCCAGATGCTGCCGCTGGAAGGGGCCGTTCTCCTCATCGGTGATCCGATGGATGATCGGCAAGCGACGCCCGGCACGGTCATCGTTCATGTGGGATCTCCGCGGCGGCCGGCGCCTGCGCCGGTGCCGATAGAATGTGCAGGCAGCAACATGTTCATGAGCCCGAAATGCTAGCAGACCCAACCCCCTCCCCGCTGGCCCAGCACTGGCGGCAACGCGATCTGCAGGTGCTCTGGCACCCGTGCACGCAGATGCGCGAGCACCCGCATACCCTGCCGCTGGTGCCGATCGCCCGTGGTGAAGGCGCATGGTTGATCGACCACGACGGCAATCGCTACCTGGACGCCGTCAGCAGTTGGTGGACCAACCTGTTCGGCCATGCCGAACCGCGCATCGGTGGTGCCATTGCCGCCCAGGCCAGGCAACTGGAACAGGTGATGCTTGCCGGCTTCGGCCATGAGCCAGCCATCAGCCTGGCCGAACGCCTGCTCGCACTGGCCCCACGCCAGCCTGGCCGCGAACCACTGGCCAAGGTGTTCTACGCCGACAACGGGTCCGCCGGCGTGGAAGTGGCGCTGAAGATGGCCTTCCAGTATTTCCACAACCGAGGGGAACCGCAGCGCACGCGTTTCATCGCATTGGAGAACGGCTACCACGGCGAGACCCTCGGCGCGCTGGCGCTGGGAGACATTCCGCTGTATCGCCGCGTCTATGCGCCGCTGCTGGCCGAAGCGCTGTTCGCGCCCTCGCCGGATGCTTTCCTGGCTGAGCCCGGTCAGAGCCCGGCTGAGCGTGCACGGCAGGCCGCCGATGGCCTTGCCACGCTGTTCGACCAGCACCCGGGCGAGATCTGTGCGGTGATCCTGGAACCGCGCCTGCAGTGCGCCGGCGGCATGCGCATGCATGACCCGGTCTACCTGCAGCGCGTGCGCGAACTATGCGACGCCCATGGCGCGTTCATGATCGCCGACGAGATCGCCACCGGTTTCGGCCGCACCGGCACCCTGTTCGCCTGCGAGCAGGCCGGGGTGATGCCGGACCTGATGTGCCTGTCCAAGGGCCTGACCGGCGGCTTCCTGCCGCTGGCCACCGTGCTGGCCACGCAGGCGCTGTACGACGCGTTCCTCGACGACTCACGCGAGCGCGCCTTCCTGCATTCGCACAGCTATACCGGCAACCCGCTGGCCTGCGCGGCGGCATTGGCCACGCTGGACATCTTCCGCGAAGACGATGTGATCGCCCGCAACCGTGGCATCGCCTCGGTGATGGGCACGCTGGCCGCACCGTTCAGCGACCATCCGCACGTGGCCGACGTGCGCCAGGCCGGCATGGTAGTTGCCTTCGAGCTGTCGCGCGACGGCAACAAGCGCACGCCCTTCGACCCGGCCATGCGGCTGGGCCTGCATGCCTACAAGGCCGCGCTGAAACGTGGCGTGGTACTGCGTCCGCTGGGCGACGTGCTGTACTGGATGCCGCCCTACTGCGTGGACGACGAACAACTGGAGCTGCTGGCACATACCACGCTGGCGGCGATTGACGAGGCGATTGCATGCGCGTGACCCGCTGCCCCATCGACCTGGCGCTGCACAGCGGCCAGACCGTGACCCTGCCGGAAGAGACGGCCAACCATCTGGTGCGGGTGATGCGCCTGCGCGAGGGTGATACCTGCGTGCTGTTCAACGGCGATGGCCACGACTACAGCGCCACGCTGACTGCCGCCGGCAAGCGTGAGGTGCAGGTGCGCATCGATGCGGTGCAGGCGGTGGACAACGAATCGCCGCTGGCGATCATCCTGCTGCAGGGCATTGCCCGAGGCGAAAAGATGGACCTGATCCTGCAGAAGGCCACCGAGCTGGGCGTGGCGGCGATCATTCCGGTGAATGCCGAGCGTACCGAGGTGAAGCTGGATGCGGCTCGGGCGGAGAAGCGCGTGTCGCACTGGAACAATGTGGTGACCTCGGCCTGCGGCCAGTCCGGGCGCGCGAGCATTCCGCAGGTGGGCCCGCCGCTGTCGCTGGCACAGGCCGCGGCGGCACTGCCGGCCGATACGCTGCGGCTGACCCTGGACCCGCTGGGTGCCCATCGCCTGTCGACGCTGGACGCGGCGCCGGCGGGCGGCATCGTGATCGCGATCGGTCCGGAAGGCGGCTGGTCGCCGCGCGACCGTGATCAGTTGGCAGCTGCAGGATTCCAGGGCCTGCAGCTGGGGCCACGCATCCTGCGTACCGAGACCGCCGGGCTGGCCGCGATTGCCGCATTGCAGGCGCGGCTGGGCGATCTGGGGTGAGGCTGATTCGTTGTAGTGCCGGCCAGCGCGTCCAGGGCGGCAGCCGAGCGTAGGCTCGGCTCTACAGGGCCCGCGCCAGATTGCAGTTTCCTTGTAGAGCCGAGCCATGCTCGGCTCGGTGCCGGTCGGCAGCCGGCACTACCAGCCTGGTGGATCAAGCCGCCAGCGAATCCAGGGCGGCTTCCAGTGCGTCCAGGTTCGGCAGCAGCGCGCTCTGCTCACCCAGCAGCACGCGCATGTGCACGATCTGCGGCAGGGTTTCCTCGGAAGCATCGGCCAGCAGGCCATCGCGCGGCACCGAGATCAGCTGCGGGAAATTCTGCGTCAGCAGCGCGTAGTACGGGCGCTGCGCGTTGCCGCTGAGGGCCTTCAGCACCACCACCTTGTTGTGGCCGCCCACGGCCTCCTCGCCCAGGCCGGAAAGGCGCGCGAACGACACCAGCGGCACCTGCCAGCCGTGCCAGCCGATTTCGCCGACCAGCCAGCGCGGGGCATCGGAAACCGGCTGCACCGGCACCCGCGACATCATTTCGGCCACGGTGGCATTGGGCAGCAGCACGCGTTCGTTGCCGGCCTGGATCAGGACGCCTCGGATTTCGTCATTGCTGGCATAGCTCATGGTGCGTCTCCGTTATCGTCTTCCACGCCCCAGCGCGAGGCGATGGCCTGCGCCAGTTCCTGTGGTTCACCGGCCACCATGCCAGCGGCGACCACCGCCGTGGCCGCGGCAGGGTCATAGCAGCCCTCGCCGACCTGCCCGGCCACCCACGCACCGGCGGCGGCCAGATCCAGTGCCGGCCCCACAAGCGCAAGGTCGGCGCCGCTGAGCAGGACCAGCGCGGTGTGCTCAGCCGGCAGCGCGGCAATCGAGATCCCTTGCGCGTCGCTGACGAAATGCAGGCCGTCGCTGGCTGCCTGCACGCCGATGTCATCGGCCAGCACGTGCACTTCACCGGGTGTTGCACGCTGGCCGACTTCGGCCAGCTGCACCGGCAGCGGCGACACGCGCGCCATCTGCTTGACCAGGTTTCCGTAGCGGCCACCGTCCAAGCGCATATGCACCAGCACCGGGACGCTCAGCGATGCAGGCAGCGCGCCCAGCAGGCGACGCAGTGCATCCGGGCCGCCGATGCCGGCCAGCACCAGCAACGATCCGGCGCGTGCGCCCACGGGCGCACCAGCATCCAGATCGACCAGGCTCAGATGGCCGGTATCGAAGGAAGGCAGCGGTGCCTCCGGCGCGGCGTGTTGCGAAGCGGCTGCCGGAACGTCGGCCACGTCATCGACCAGCGACCATGCGGTGTGGTCGAAGGAGGTCGGCGGAATGGGCGGTGCTGCGGGCGCGATCTCCGCCAGCGATGGCGGTTCGGGGGCCTCCAGCGGCTCAGGCACGACCGGCTGCAGCGCCGCCAGCGCCTGTTCCAGCGCAATCGGTTCGTGCAGCTGCGCAGGCGGCGAGTACAGGCTGTCCGCGGGGACCTCGTCGGCCCAGCTCGATGCCTGGTCCAGGTGCGCCTGCAGCGCTTCTTCCTGCGGTGCCGGTGGCGGTGCCGGATGGCCCGGCGCCAGTTGCAGGCTGGGTTCTTCTTCGGCCCCCGGCGGCAACACCTGCTGATGGCCATGCAGCTTCGCGGCCAGATGACGGCCCCAGCGCTGGGCCTCCCAGCCATCACGACGTGCGGCCAGTTCGGCCTCGTCGAAGACCAGGGTCAGGCCCGGTGCGGACAACACCGATTCCAGGCGCTCCAATGCGTCCTCAATGGCGGTCTCCAGCGCAATCACCACGACCTGAGGTCGGGCGTCGTGCAGCAGCTGCGGCTCAAGGCTGTTCGGGTCGTCTTCCAGCACCAGCTGCACATCCGCATGCGACAGTGCCTCGCGCAGGCGCTCGCGCGCCGCGCCGGGACGGGCCAGCAGGGCAACGGCCGGAGCCGCCTGGGTTTCACTCACGGACACGGGCGATCCCCAACAGGTCGTACACGTTACGCATCAGGTCCAGTTCCTGGTACGGCTTGCCCAGATAACGCTGGACACCGATCTCGAAGGCGCGCTGGCGGTGCTTGTCACCGCTGCGCGAAGTGATCATCACGATCGGCACGTCCCTGTAGCGCGGGTCGGCACGCATCGCGGTAGCCAGCTCGTAGCCATCCATGCGCGGCATCTCGATGTCCAGCAGCATCAGGTCCGGTACCCGCTCTTCCAGTCGCTCCAGTGCTTCCACGCCGTCGCGCGCAACGCTGACCTCGAAGTTGTGGCGTTCGAGGATGCGGCCGGTGACCTTGCGCATGGTCAGCGAGTCGTCGACCACCATCACCAGCGGCACCTGGCGCTCCTGGCGCGGCGCATTGGCCAGTACCGGCAGCGTCGGGTTGGCCAGGAAACGGCGCACCAGCGGCGCCACGTCCAGGATCACCACCACGCGGCCGTCGCCGGTGATGGTGGCGCCGTAGATCCCCGGCACCGACGCGATCTGCAGGCCGACCGGCTTGACCACGATTTCGCGGTTGCCCAGCACCTGGTCGATCGCGACGGCGGCGCGCAGATCACCGGCACGGACCAGCAGCAGTGGCACCTGCTCCTGGCCGTCGGCACGCGCCGGGGCCTGGCCGACCAAGCTGCCAAGGTCGTACAGCGGATAGTCTTCGCCGCTGTAGCGGTAGCTGCTGTCGGCAGCCTCGAAGCGCTCGCGCGACAGGCGGCCGATACCACTGACCGAGGCCACCGGCACTGCGAAGGTGGTTTCGCCGATCTGCACGAACACCGCCTGGGTGACCGCCAGCGTCTGCGGCAGGCGCAGGGTGAAGCGCACGCCCTGCCCACGCACTGACTGGATATCGACCGAGCCACCCAGCTGGCGCACTTCGTTGCGCACCACGTCCATGCCCACGCCACGGCCGGCCAGCTGGCTGACCTGGTCGGCGGTGGTGAAGCCTGACGCGAAGATGAGGTTGTCCAGTTCCTGCTCGTTCGGCTGCGCATCGGCGGCCAGCAGGCCGCGGTCGATGGCGCGGCGGCGGATCGCTTCGCGGTCCAGGCCAGCGCCGTCATCGGCCACTTCCAGGACGATTTCCGAGCCTTCGCGGTGCAGGCGGATGGCGATCTCGCCCTCCTCCGGCTTGCCGGCGGCGCGGCGCTGTTCCGGCGCTTCCAGGCCATGGGCCACCGAGTTGCGCAGCATGTGTTCCAGCGGCGCGACCATGCGATCGAGGACGTTGCGGTCCAGTTCGCCGTGGGTGCCTTCCAGAGTCAGGTGGACCTGCTTGCCGGTATCCATGCCGGCCTGGCGGACCACGCGGCGCAGGCGCGGCACCAGGCCATCGAACGGCACCATGCGCGCGCGCATCAGGCCATCCTGCAGCTCGGAGCTGACGCGCGACTGCTGCTGCAGCAGCGAATCGTACTGGCGCGACAGATCGTCCAGCACGCCCTGCAGGCCGCCAAGGTCGGCGGCGGACTCGTTCAGCGCACGGCTGAGCTGCTGCAGGGTGGAGAAGCGATCCAGTTCCAGCGGATCGAACTTCTGGTCGGCCTGGTCCTGCTCGCGCTGGTAGCGGGCGACGATCTGCGCCTCGGTTTCCAGGTCGAGGCGGCGCAGCTGGTCGCGCAGTCGCGCATTGGTGCGCTCCAGTTCGCCCATCGCGCCGCGGAAGGCGCCGAGCTGCTGTTCCAGCCGCGAGCGGTAGATCGCCACTTCACCGGCATGATTGACCAGGCGGTCGAGCAGGTCGGCGCGCACGCGCACCTGTTCCTGCTGCGGACGTGCCAGGGGGTCTTCATCGACCGTACCCTCGGCCGGCAGCGGTGCCGACAGCGGCGCGTCGACAATCGGCGTCAGCGTGGCCGCAGCCTGCGCCGCCACGGTCTCGGCCTCGCTGGCTGCACGCGCGGCCGTGGCGGCTGCAGCAATATCGGTGGTGGTGCGAACCTCGAAGGCCTCCACCAGATCCAGCGCCGGCTCCACCACGCGGTGGGTGCCGGTACGGGTGAGCAGCTGGTGCAGGCGGTCAAAGCCGCGTTCCAGCAGCTGCACGTCGCGGCGCTCGATTTCGGTACGGCCAGCGGCCACCGCTTCCAGCAGCGATTCGATGCTGTGGCCGAGGTCGCCGATGGCATTGATACCGGCCATGCGAGCGCCCCCTTTGAGGGTGTGCAGGTCACGCTGCAGGCCGGCCAGCACCTCGCGATCCTGCGGTGCATCACGCAGCTCGCTGATCAGGCCATCACAGTGGTCGAGCAGGTCCCTGCCTTCCTCGACAAAGATGTCGACCAGCTCGCGGTCGTACACGCTGAAGTCAAGCGCATCGGCATCGGCACCGTCTTCGGCATCCGCCGCAACAGGCGCCTGCTCAACATCCGGCGCAGGGGGCTCGATGTCGGCCGCTGCGATCTCCGTGCCGTCACCGGTGTTGATCGTGCCCTGGCCCGGCGCCTCTTCCATTTCGAAGAACCGCACCGGAGCACCACTGCCAACGCGTGCCTCTGCGCTGAACGCCTCAATCACCGTCGCCGGGGACGGCTGATCGGCGCTCTCTCCTTCACCGACCGCCGCCTCCCCGCCGACGTCCGCATCCTCGGCAAAGGCATCTGCCTCGCCCGGCGCGAGTTCGCTGGCCTGGAGGCCGATCACGGGCCATTGCCCGTCGTCGTCCAGGGTCCGCTCTTGCTCGATCACGTGCAGGCCGGCCTCGAGCGCGGCTGCCAGCGTGACCGGCTCTGCGAAACCCGGCACAGCCATTTCATCCTGCAGGCTCGACAGCTCGCTGTCGAGTGGCAATGCAGCAGCGTCGTCAATGACGCTGTCATCGCCGCTGCCCGAATCAAAGGACAAGGACGTATTCAGGTCGATCGCGTCAACTTCCGCAGACACCGGCAGCTCTTCCGCGTCGCGGTCGTCGACCGGCAGCGCACTGGCGTCGAGGTACGGCGACAGATCGTCGGCCATGGTCAGATCAGCGTCGTCGACGGTCTCGATCGTGGGCGCGGCAGCTGCGTCGGCCCCTTCGACAACAGGCGCACTCTCCACCGGCTGGATCGATTCAATCGCGCCGGTGTACGCCACTGCGGGTTCATCTTCTCCCTGCACCGACGGCCAGCCGGCATCGAAGTAACGCGAAAGATCGTCGCTGGCGGTCAACTCGCCGACTTCCAGGCCACTGTCGGCGGCGACGTCCGGCGTCCTGAGGTCGGGCGCAGATGGAACCGGTTCCAGCGCATCTTCGGCAAGCGGCTGCGGTTCGGCAATGAGATCGGGAGCCGCATCGGAAGCAACGCGCATGCTGGTTTCGCCCAGCGCGTCCAGGCCGGCCAGCGGCGCTTCGGCTTCGGATGCCTGCTCGACATCTGGCGCCGGTTCGGTGCCCTCTTCATCCTCGTCTTCCGACGCGAACAGCGGCCAGCGCGCTTCCGGCAGCTTGCCAGCCAATGCCTGCAGCCGCTGCACCAGCGCATCCTGCGGCGCAATGCGCGGGTGTTCGGCCTGCAGCGCCTCCATGGTCGCGGTGATCGCCTGCGCAGCTGCGTCCAGCGCGGCGACACCCTCGTCGCCAGGTACCACATCGGCGGCCAGAGCCCGCTTGATGTAGGACTCGGCGCCGCCGGTAACGGCGGTGATTTCCGGCACTTCGGTCATCGCGAAGGCGCCGTTCATGGTGTGAACCGCACGCAGCAGTGCGTCGCTGACCGGCTGCGGTGCCTGCTGTGCCGAGCGCAGCCACTCCTGCAGGGTCGCCTGGTGGACTTCGACCTCGGCCTCGAGGATCTCGCGCAGCACGCTGTCGATGTTGGCCGGGGTCCCGGCGTCTTCGGCCACCGCCGAGGCATCGGCCTGCGCCGACGCAGCGGCCTCGGCGTCCAGCAGGCGGCTGATTTCGTCTTCGCCTTCGGACTCGGCCAGTGTCGCTGCCGGTGCGGCCGCAGCCGGCAACGGCACGTAGAAGGTCTCCTCGCCGGCGCCGACCCGATCGGCGATGGCCTGCATTGCCTGCAGGTCCACGCTGATGCGCTGGCCATGGCGCAGCGCGGCATTCAACTGCGGCAGTGCGGCGTGCGCATTGTCGACCATTGCCAGCACGGCCGGCGTGGCCGGCCGGCTGCCATCGAGCACGCGGTTGAGCATGCCCTCGATCTTCCAGGCGAACTCCCCCAGGGTGCGCGCGCCGACCAGTCGGCCACTGCCCTTGAGGGTGTGGAAGATGCGGCGGATCGGCCGCAGCCGGTCCATGTTGTCCAGCTGCGTGCGCCATGCCGGCAGCAGCGTGCCAAGGTTGGCCAGTTCGTCGTCGAACTCTTCCAGGAACACCTCGCGGATGTCCTCGTCGATGTTCTCGGCATCGTCGTCGAAGCCGGCCTCGAAGCCGGCCTCGGTCCCAGCCACGACCGGGATGTCCGCAGCGGGCGGAGCCGCCATGGCCTGCGGATTGAAGTCGGCCGCCGCGGCGCTCAGCTCGGCAAAGAACTGTGCGTCGGCTTCGCTGAAATCGATCGGTGCGATGGTGTCGATATCAATCACCGACACCGCCGGTGCCGGTGCATCGGAGGCCGGCGTCAGCACCTCGGCCATCGGCGCGGCCGCGTGCTCCGGCACATCCGCCGCAACGGCGTCGACTTCGGCAACCACGGGGCTTTCGTCCAACGGCTGGGGCGTGGCGTCATCGACGGTCTCCAGCGACGGATGCAGTCCGGCGTCGTCGTCCAGCGAAAGCGTCTCCATGGCGTGCAGCGACAGCACGTCGTCGGCGTTATCCAGCGCATCGGCGTCGAAACGGAACACCACGTCGTCACGGGCAGCAACCACATCGTGCTCGGCAGCCACCGGGTCGAACACCGGCGCTGCAAAGCCAGTGGTGTCAAAGGGTACCGACGCGTCGACGTCGTGCTCGACATCCGCCACTGCCACATCAGCCGATACCGGTGGTGTCGCCTCCGACAGCGTCCATTGCGGCACCGATTCCATTCCGGTTTCGGCGCGTTCGAAGCTGACCGGATCGAAACTGGCGAAGGTCGGGCTGCGTTCGTCTTCGGCACTCGCGGCCGGATCGGCGTCCGGATGGAACGGCGCGAGATCCCACTGCGGCACCTCGGGCGCAGGCGCGCTGGAGGCGGCGAAGACCAGCGCCGCCTCGCGGTCGTCATGCAGCGACAGCGGTGTGGATGCAAGGTTCCCCAGCGCACCGAACATCAGGCGGTTGTCCAGCACCTCCGGTGCAGGCGTGGCCGGTGGTGGATCAAAGGTGAAGTCCGGCAAGGGCACCGGCACAGTGCCGGCGGCGGGCGCGGCTGGCTGAACCGGAATCTCGATGCGCTCCGGCTGCAAAGGCTCGGCCTGCAGCGCGACCGGCTCCCGGTCCACCAGCAGCGATGCGAACGGAACCGGCGCGGCGGCAACCGGTTCCACCGCGTTGCGGTCCGGCAACGGCCAATAGCGCAGCGCTTCAAGGCTGCTGCGGGTGATGTCGAGGATGTCCTCGCGGCCCGGACGGCGGTCGCGCAGGGCTTCCAGGTAGTACTCCAGGCTGGCCATGGCATCGGCCAGGGTGTCCAGCTGGCGGCCACTGGGCACGCGCTGGCGACCGATCAGCTCGGCCTCGATGTACTGCTGTACGCCACGCAGGTAGTCTGCGGCGGTGCCCAGATCGAGCATGCGCAGCGCACCGGATACATCACCCAGCAGGCGCGGCACATCCTGCAGCTCGGCATGGTTCCAGCTGGTTTCGATGAACGCGACGAAATGCTCGCGGGCGGCGGCGAAGTTGGCGATGGCTTCATGCGCCAGCACCTCCACCGTGCGGCGGTTCTCAACCGCGCTCGGATCGTCCTCGCCACTGCCGCCAGCGCCCAGATGGGCGACCTGGTCGTCCAGCGAGGCGTCCACGTAGAGCAGTGCCCCGGCGATATCCAGCAGCAGGTTCTCATTGATCTGCTGGCGCCCTTCCACCACCCCACGCAGTGCGTCACGCTGCTGCACGACCACGCTGCGGGCCACGCCCAGGCCCATCATGCCCAGCGTATCGGCCACCGCCCCGAGCTCGTTGGCCTGGGTCTGCAGCTGTTCCGGAGCACCGCCGGTGCGCAGGTGCAGGTCCAGCGCATCCTTGATGCGCAGCAGTTCTTCCTTCACCGCACTGCCGACCGTGTCCAGCAACTCGCGGTTGCGCCCGCTCAGGCTGCCGCGGGCATGGTCCAGCTCGGCCTCGGTGGCGGTGACGCTGTCCGGTGCGAATGCCAGCAGCACGCTGTCATGCACGCCTTCTTCGCCACGCGCGGCACGGATCTCGTTGAGCAGCGGCATCAGCACGATCGGGATGTCGCGGTGGCCGTTCTGCAGGCGCTCCAGGTAGTCGGGCAGCAGCACGCTGCCACGCATCAGGGTCGCGCAGGCTTCATCACGGTCGGCCACGCCGTCGGCCCCGATGGCATTGGCCAGTTGTTCCAGTTCCTCGGCCACCATCGCCGGTGCATACAGCTCGACCATGCGCAGGGTGCCCTGCACCTGGTGCAGGTAGCCGGCGCAGATGCGCATGCGGCTGGCATCGCTCGGGTCTTCGGCGTAGTACTCGACCTCGTTGCGCACCTGGCGCAGGGTCTCGTCCAGCTCGGGCTTGACCCAGCCCAGCGCTGCGTGGCTCATCGCATCGCGCAGACTGCTCATGGACGCGCTCCGTTCGCCGCCGCGCGGTGGCCGCGCGAGTTCTGGCGTGGGAAATGGAAATGCTTCATCGACTGGTTCCTTGCTCGCCGCCCTGCCCGCGTCACGCCGGCAGCTTGAAGTCGGCGACCGAACGGCGCAGGTCCGCCGCCAGCTGCGCGAGATGGCCGATCGATTCGGCGGTCTGCCCCGCACCCTGCGAGGTCTGGCCGGTGATCTGCCGGATCACGCCCATGGTGCGGGTGATGTCCGAGGCCGCAGCCGACTGCTGCTGGGCGGCGATGGAGATGTTCTTGATGAGGGTGTTCAGTGCATTGGACACGCGCTCGATCTCGGTCAGCGCGGTGCCGGCATCCTCGGCCAGGCGTGCACCGGACACCACTTCGGCGGTGGTCTGTTCCATCGAGGTGACCGCTTCGTTGGTGTCGGCCTGAATCGCCTGCACCAGGTTCTCGATGCGTCGGGTCGCACCCGAGGTGCGTTCTGCCAGGCGCTGCACTTCGTCGGCCACGACCGCGAAACCGCGGCCCGCTTCACCGGCCGACGCCGCCTGCACCGCTGCATTCAACGCCAGGATGTTGGTCTGCTCGGAAATGTCATTGATCAGTTCCACGATCGAGCCGATTTCCTGCGACGACTCACCCAGGCGCTTGATGCGCTTGGAGGTTTCCTGGATCTGGTCACGGATCTGGTCCATGCCCTGGATGGTCTCGCGCACCACGCCGGCACCTTCGGCGGCAATCACCACCGAGCGCTGTGCCACGTCGGCCGACTCGGCCGAGTTGCGCGACACCTGTTCGATGCTTGCCGCGATTTCGCCGATGCGGTCCGACGCCGAGGTGATCTGGTTGGCCTGGTGGCCGGCCGCCTCTGCCAGCTGCATGGCGGTGGCCTGGGTCTCCTGGGTGGACAGCGCGACCTTGGCCGAGGTGTCATTGATGGTGGTCACCAGGTGGCGCAGCTCGTCGACGGCGTAGTTGATCGCGTCGGCGATGGCACCGGTCATGTCCTCGGTCACCGAGGCCTTCACCGTCAGGTCGCCCTCACCCAGCGATGAGATTTCGTCCAGCAGCCGCATGATCGCCTGCTGGTTGCGGCTGTTGAATTCCACCTGGGTCTGGTAGCGCAGTTCCTGCTCGCGCGAGCGGCTGCGCACGTTGGTGGAAACGAAGCCGATGATCGCGATCAGCGACAGCGCACCGGAGACCACACCGATCCAGAAGTTCGGGAACAGGCGCGTGTCAGACACCGAGCCGAACGAGGAGAACGCGTCGAACAGCTTGCGGCTGTCATCCAGCATGTGGGCCGAACCCTGGCCCAGCGCGGTGGCGGCGGACTGCGCCGCGAACAGCTGGCGCGAGCTGGCCAGGATCGCGTCAGCGTCCTGCTTCATCGCTTCCCACTTCTGCTGCGACTGTTCCAGCGCGGCCACGGCAGCGGCACCGCGCACGGCGGTGATGCCCAGTTCCTCGTTGCCATTGCGCAGGCCGTCGAGCACCTGCGAGAACACGGTGATGTCACGCGCCAGCGCATCGCCGGCCGTAGCAGCGCCGCTGCCACCGGCGCGCATTTCGGTTACGCGGCGGGCCATGGAGCCGGCCACCACGACCTGCTGCAGTGCGCTGTACACCTGCGACGAGGGCGCGCCGGCAGCGGACATCGCACGCACCAGCTCGTTCAGCTGGGCCTGCAGCCCCGGCACGGCGCCGGTGAAGTTGTTGGCGTTGCCGGCCAGGGCCAGCACCGCCGGTTCACTGGCCACCAGCTGCCCGGCCTGCTTGCCCAGCGGCGCCCAGGTCTCGCCCAGCGTGGCGATCGCACCGGACACGCCCGGCTCCTTGCCATAGCGGCCCTGCAGGGTCGACACATTCTGTTCGATCGCGTTGCGGGTGGCCTTGAAGGCAGTGAACGCCTGCGCGTTGCCGCCCACCGCGTCACGGCCCTGGTTGGCCAACTGCTGCGACAGCACCTGCAGGTCGGCCGCCTTGGAACCGGCATCGGCCAGGCGACTGCCCTGCCAGGTAGCGACGCCGGTGTTGACGCCGAACAGGATCATCGATGCCAGCAGCAGGAACAGCCAGAGGTTGCTGCCGCCCAGCCGCAGCTTGCCGGTCTTGGTGGCGTCCGAAGCAGTACTCATCGTTCAACCTCGATCTTCAATGCAGGGGGCGATGCCCGGCCTCAGGCCGCGGCTTGCCGGAATTCAGGGGTGCGCGACAGCAGCGAAAGCGAGAATACGCCCCAGTCGTGGCCGTCGGCATGGAAGGCGCGATCGACGAAATGGCCGTAGCGCCCTTCGGCCAGCATGCCGGCCTCGATCTGCTGGTCCAGTTCGAAGCTGCGCTGGCCGAACAGTTCATCGATGGTCAGTGCGACGTCGCCACCGGCCTGGCGCATGATCAGCACGCGCTGGCCTTCCTGCTGCACGGTACGCACGCCTTCCAGGAAGTACTTCAGGTCGACCACCGGGAACAGGTTGCCGCGCAGATTGCCCACGCCGAGCAGCCAGGGCTGCGCGCATGGCACCGGGGTCACCGGCGGCATCGGCACGATCTCCACCACTTCGCGGAAATCGGACACCAGCCGGCGCTGGCCGACGCGGTAGCCCACGCCACGCCAGAGGTCCTGGGCGAACTGCCGTTCGGGCAGCTGCACCGCGTGGGCCAGGCTGCGGCGTTCATAGGCTTCGAGGATGTCGAAAGGCGAGCGCATCAGGCCACCAGTTCGTTGATCCGCGCGATCAGTTCATCCTCGCGCGGCGGCTTGACGATGTAATCGGCCGCGCCCTGGCGCAGGCCCCAGGCCTTGTCGGTTTCCATCGCCTTGGTGCTGACGATGATCACCGGGATGTGCTTGATCGCTGCGTCACGGGCCATCGCGCGGGTGGCCTGGAAGCCGCTCATGCCGGGCAAGACCACGTCCATCAGCACCAGTTGCGGCACCTGGTCGCGGACCAGCTGCAGTCCATCCTCGGCGTTGTCCGCTTCCAGCACCTCGTGGCCGGCACGGCGCAGCCACTGGGTGAACACCGCGCGGTCGGTCGGTGAATCCTCGATCAGAACGATACGAGCCATTGTGCCTTTCCCCCCTGGTCAGGCGTTGACGTATGTGCGGATGGCACCCAGCAGTTCTTCACGCGTGAATGGCTTGGTCAGGTATTGCTCCGAGCCGACGATGCGTCCCCGCGCCTTGTCGAACAGGCCATCCTTGGACGAGAGCATGATGACCGGGGTCGCCTTGAACAGCTGGTTGCCCTTGATCAGCGCACAGGTCTGGTACCCGTCCAGGCGCGGCATCATGATGTCGACGAAGATGATCTGCGGTTGCTGGTCTGCGATCTTCGCAAGCGCTTCAAAGCCGTCGGTGGCGGTGACCACCTCGCAGCCTTCCCGCTTGAGCAGTGTTTCCGCAGTCCTGCGGATGGTCTTCGAATCATCGATGACCATCACCCGGAGTCCTGCGAGTTCCCCGCCCGCAGTCGTGTTTTCAGTCATTGCCTATCCCCAAGCGCACGGCCCGATCTCTGGCGGGGGCCGCTACGAAAGCGTATCTATATCGCACTTTCCGCGCCCGCTTCAAGGCCGCCCCATGGCGCGGGGCATGGCAGCCTCCTGAACGTGACGGGTTTCGCAATGAGTGCGCGAGCGCCGGGCGGACGCTGCGTTGCAGTATGGCAGGGAGGCGCGCGACCGGCGTTGCCGCTACCATCAACGCCTTGCCTGACAGGTGCGCCCATGCCGTTGAACGTCATCGTGGTGATGGACCCCATCGCCCACATCAAGATCGCCAAGGACACCACCTTCGCCATGCTGCTGGAAGCCCAGCGCCGCGGCCATGCCCTGCACTATGTGCGCCCGGGCGGCCTGGCCCTGGAGGGTGGCGTGGCAGTGGCCCAGACCGCGCCGCTGCAGGTGCGCGACGACCCGGCTGGCTGGTATGAGCTGGGCGCATTCAGCCGTAACGAATTCGGCCCCGGCCAGATCGTGCTGATGCGCAAGGATCCGCCGGTCGACGCCGAGTACATCTACGACACCCAGGTGCTGGACGTGGCTGCGGCCGCCGGTGCCTGCGTGGTCAACAATCCGCAGGGGCTGCGCGACTACAACGAGAAGCTGGCCGCGCTGCTGTTCCCGCAGTGCTGCCCGCCGACCCTGGTCAGCCGCGACGCCAAGGCCTTGAAGGCCTTCGCGCTGGAGCATGGCCAGGCCGTGCTGAAGCCGCTGGACGGCATGGGCGGCCGCTCGATCTTCCGCAGCGGCCAGGGCGATCCGAACCTGAACGTGATCCTGGAAACCCTGACCGACGGCGGCCGCAAACTGGCACTGGCCCAGAAGTTCATTCCCGACATCACGGCCGGCGACAAGCGCATCCTGCTGGTCGATGGCGAACCGGTCGACTACTGCCTGGCGCGCATCCCGCAGGGCGACGAGTTCCGGGGCAACCTGGCTGCCGGTGGCCGCGGCGAAGGCCGTCCGCTGAGCGAGCGCGACCGCTGGATCGCGGCCCAGGTCGGCCCGGAGATGAAGCGTCGCGGCATGCGCTTCGTCGGCCTGGACGTGATCGGCGATTACCTGACCGAGGTCAACGTGACCAGCCCGACCTGTGTACGCGAACTGGACGCACAGTTCGGCCTGAACATCGCCGGCACCCTGTTCGACGCGCTTGAGGCCGGCCTGCGCTGATGGCAACCGCACCTGCCGTCCTGCCCCCGCCACCACGCGAAGCGCAACGGCTGGGGGCGACCATCGCGCTGTCGGTGCTGGTTCACGCGCTGCTGATCCTGGGCGTGGGCTTCGCCGTGAAAGGCGATGCACCGCTGGTGCCCACGCTGGAAGTGATCTTCAGCCAGACCCGCACCGCGCTGACGCCGAAGCAGGCCGATTTTCTTGCCGCAGCCAACCAGGATGGCGGTGGCGAACACGACCGCGCACAGCGTCCGCGCGACAACCAGGCCGGCATCGTGCCGCAGGCGCAGCCCGGTTTGAGCCCGGTCCCACAGCAGCAGCAATCGGCCGCGCCGGTCCCGCCGCCACAGGCACGGGTGGTCAGCAGCCGCAATGGCGAAGAGGCGGTCGCGCAGGCCCAGTCCCGCCCCACGCCGGATCAGCCCGAACCGGACGCCCCGCTGAGTGCGCGCGAACAGCGCGATGTGGAAATGGCCCGACTGGCCGCAGAAGTGCATCTGCGCTCGGCGCAGTACGCCAAGCGCCCGAACCGCAAGTTCGTGTCGGCCAGCACGCGCGAGTATGCCTATGCCAATTACCTGCGGGCCTGGGTTGACCGCGCCGAGCGCGTGGGCAACCTGAATTACCCGGACGAGGCCCGGCAGCGCCGGCTGGGCGGCCAGGTGGTGATCAGCGTGGGCGTGCGCCGCGATGGCAGCGTGGAGAGCAGCCGGATCCTGCGGTCGAGCGGAACGCCACTGCTGGATGAGGCGGCACTGCGGGTGGTGAAGCTGGCGCAGCCGTTCCCGCCGTTGCCGAAGACCGAGGATGAGATCGACATCCTGCAGGTCACCCGCACGTGGGTGTTCCTGCCCGGCGGCGAACTGCGCGACGACCGGTAGGGTTTTGTTGCCCGGGCCTGCGGCCCGGGACCCGCTGAAAGGCTAGAGCAACGGCAACAGCAACAGCGGCGGTTGGTGTACTGAAGCGTGGCGAGGCGGTGTCGGGCGGCGGGGACGCCGCAAGTACGTCCGTGTAGGCTTGGCCGCGGCATCCATGCCGCAGACACCCCCGCAACCGGACCCACCCCGCCTTCGACAGTTGGCCGCGAGCTGTTGGAATGGCATGGGGTCGATCTCGTTGCGTAGCAACGGGCTCTGACCCCATGTTGTTTATCGATATCTGACAGATTTCATCCACGCATGGCGTGGATCTACTGTAGATCCACGCCATGCGTGGATACATTTCGCGGGGATCCGACCCCGGCTCTGAACGCTATTACTCCGGCGCCAGCTGGTCCATCCGTATCCGGTTGGCGAACAGCGAGAACGCCAGCATCCCGGCCAGCCCGTTCGCCCGGCTCACCCAATGCGGCAGCCAGCGCGGTGGCTTCAGCACCCCAGCCTCGAACAACGGCGCGAACGCGATCGCATCGGCCAGGCTCATCTTGCCGGCGAACAACCAGCGGCAGACCTGCAGGCGGTCCTCGGCCAGCATGTGCCGGAAGAAGGTATGCACCGACACCAGCCCGCGCAGATACACCGTGTCCTTGGTGAACGCCAGGCCACCATTGGGCGGCACGCCACGGAACACGCGCTGTGCCGAGGCGAAACTCTCCTCCGGGTTCTGCCCGGCATCGCAGAAATAGCGGAACACTTCGATGAAGTCGGCGCCTTCGCGTGCCATCGCGATCGCTTCGGTGCGCAGGCTGATCCGCTTCAGGCGCTCGATGTCGATGCTGCCGGTGATCTGCTCGGCGAACGTGGCCAACCCTTCCTGGGTCGCCGTCACCCGTGGCGAGGACAGTGCCAGGCTGGGCAATACCGACTGGCCGCGACCGTTCAATGCGGTGAGCGAATGCACCAGCGCTTCATGGTGGAACAGCTGCGCGCGGTCGTAAGCGCTGAAACGCGCGCTGGTACGCAGGCGGATGCGGGTCGGACCGGCAGCGGCCTTGGACACCAGCTCCGGATCCAGCTGAACCTGGATGATGCGCGATTCGAAGAACGCATCCAGATCGTTCTGCAGCTGCAGCTGCAGGGCAATGGCCGAGACCGGTACCTGCTCTTCCGGCGCCAGCAGTTCGTGATCGAGTTCGGTAGCGATCTGGATGAAGTGGCGCGCTGCGTCGCGCGTGCTCGGACCATTGCCCGGCAGCGGCTGCTCGGGTGCGCCGAACAGCTGCACCGAACAGGTATCGACTGCCGCAGTGCCCAGCCCCTCCAACAGCTGCGCGGCCAGATCCCAGCTCTGCGCCGACTGCTGCACATAGTGGCCCAGCGGGTGGCTGTCATCGCAGTCGCCGGCGATCGCGGCCAGCGCGCGGCGCTCCTCGCTGAAATCCAGCCTCGGGTAGTCCACCTTCGGCAGCACCGGCTGGCCGCGCGCCACGCTTTCCAGGAACGGTGCCTGCAGCGTGGCCGGCCAGCTGGTCAGGCCCAGCAGGCGGATGCCCCCCACGGCCTCGACCAGGCGCGCATCGAGCGCTGCATGGTGGGCCACGTCACGGTCCAGCGTCGCAGTCGGTTCCATGCGCGGACTATAACGCCCTGCCGTGCCCGGCGCGGTGCGCCGCCGCCCGTGCATCGGCTCGGGCGCTACATGAAATGACTCCACCGCGGACCAACTGTAGAGCCGAGCCCATGCTCGGCTGCCTTGTTACCGCCTACGCAGCTTCCCCGCCGGCCGGAACTGCTGGCCCTTGCCCTTCCTGCCGCCGCGTTCCTGCGCGGTCTCGGCCTGGCGTACGGCCAGCTTCGCTGCGGCCACGGCCACTTCTTCCTTCAGCTTGAAGTAGTTCAGCAGCCGGCTCTCTTCAATCTCGCCCGCGTCGATCGCTGCGCGAACAGCACAGCCCGGTTCCTGCTGGTGCTTGCAGTCGTTGAAGCGGCACTGTGCGGCCAGCGCTTCGATATCGGCGAAGCCGCCTTCGGACAGCGTCTCTTCACCGGTCGGCTTCAGCTCGCGCATGCCGGGGGTGTCGATCAGGCAGGCACCGGTCGGTAGCGGCATCAGCGCGCGGTGCGTGGTGGTGTGGCGCCCGCGCGAATCGTTGGCACGCACCGCGTTGGTCCTCATCCGCTGCTCGCCGAGCAACGTGTTGGTCAACGTGGACTTGCCGGCACCGGAGGAGCCGACCAGCACCACCGTGCGGCCGGGGCCCAGCCACGGTTGCAGCACCGCCACGCTGTCGGCGTCCAGGCCGTTGATCGCATGCAAGGCGATGCCCTGCATCTCCAGTTCTTCCAGCACTGCCAGCGCGTCCTCGCTGTATTCGGTCTGGTCGGCCTTGGTCAGCACCACCACCGGTTCGGCACCGCCACCGCCGACCAGCAGCAGGTAGCGCTCGATGCGGCGCGGATTGAAGTCAGCGTCCAGGCCACAGACGATGAACACCGTATCGATGTTGGCCGCGATCACCTGCTGGTGGTAGTGCTCACCCGCGGCACCACGCTTGATCGCGGTGCGCCGTGGCAGCAGGGCGACGATGCGGATGCCATCGAGCAGCACCCAGTCGCCCACCGCCGGCCGTTCATGGCTGGGGAAGCGCGGGCGCTGCCATTCCGGCAGCGACTCGGCCTTGATCGACGCATCCGGGCCATCGGCCACCACGTAGTGCGTGCGGTGCTGCTCGATCACCCGCGCCGGGCGGGCCTGCGGATGCGTGGCCATCGCGGCCTGCCAGTCGGCCTGCTGCGCCGGGCCCGGCCAGGGCCAGCCAATGGTCTGCAGGGCGATGAAATCGGGGGTCTGGGTCATCGCGGCCATTCTACCTGTGCCGACGCCCTGCCAGCCCAGCAATGGCGGGCCCGGAGCCCTTGCCATGCAGTGCAGCAATTCCGGTAGGATGGAAGCCCCAAGCCTTTTGACGGCCCAGCTCCCATGTCCACCACCTCGCCCAAGCCCCTGGCCATCCGCGAGCGCCTTTCCGAAGTGCGCTACGAAATCCGCGGAGAACTGGCGCGGCGAGCCCGGGAACTGGAGGCGCAGGGCCGCAAGCTGATCAAGCTCAACATCGGCAACCCGGGCAACTTCGGTTTCCGTGCGCCCGAGCACCTGCAGCGCGCGATTGCCGATGACATGGGCCGTACCGACCCTTACACCCACCAGCAGGGCCTGCCGGTCGCACGCGAAGCCATTGCCGCCGCCTATGCGCGCCGCGGTGCGCCCGATGCGCATCCGGACCGGGTGTTCGTCGGCAACGGCGTGAGCGAACTGATCGATCTGTCGCTGCGGGCGCTGTTGAACCCGGGCGATGAAGTGCTGGTGCCCTCGCCGGACTACCCGCTGTGGTCGGCCGCGGCCATCCTCAACGACGGCCGCCCGGTGTACTACCGCTGCGCGCCGGAAAACGGCTTCCAGCCCGACCCGACCGAGATCGAGACGCTGGTGTCCTCGCGCACCCGCGCCATCGTGCTGATCAACCCGAACAACCCCAGCGGCGCCAGCTACCCGCGCGAACTGCTGGAGCGCGTGGTCGAGATCGCGCGCCGCCACAACCTGTTGCTGCTGGTCGACGAGATCTACGACCAGATCCTGTACGACGACGCGGTGTTCCAGCCGGTCGCGCCGCTGGCCGGCGACCATCCGTGCCTGACCTTCAGCGGCCTGAGCAAGGTGCACCGCGCCTGCGGCTGGCGCGTGGGCTGGGCGCACCTCAGTGGCGATGACGCACGCCTGGGCGATTTCCGCGCCGCGCTGGACCTGCTGAGCGCGCTGCGCCTGTGTGCCAACGTGCCGGGCCAGTACGCCATCGACGCGGCAGTGAACGGCCCGGACACCATTTCCGAGCTGTGCGCCCCCGGCGGCCGTCTGTATGAAACCCGGCGCGCGGTGATCGAGGCCTGCGAGGCCAGCGAACACCTGTCGCTGGTTGCCCCGGCCGGCGCGCTGTACGCGTTCCCGGCCGTGGTCGGTGCCGCCGCCAAGGGCTTCGACGACCACACCTTCGCCCTGGACCTGATGAACAACGAAGGCGTGCTGGTCGTACCGGGCTCCAGCTTCAACGTGCCTTACCGCCATCACTTCCGCGTGACCCTGCTGCCGGAAGCCTCGGTCATGCGCGATGTGTTCGCACGCATCGACCGCGTGCTGGCCCGCCGTGCCGAGGACGCCACCAAGGTCGTGCCGCTGAAGCCGCGCCGTTCGGTGGCCTGAGCCGTGGCGTTGTCCTACCTGGCGCTGGGCGACTCGTACACCATCGGAGAAGCGGTTGCCGTCGAAGGCCGCTGGCCGCACCAGCTTGCCGCCGCCCTGCGTGCGCAGGGCATTGAGCTGTCCGATCCGCAGACCATTGCAACCACCGGCTGGACCACCGACGAACTCGATGCCGGCATCGATGCGGCCGCGCCGCAGGGGCCGTTCGATTTCGTCAGCCTGCTGATCGGCGTCAACAACCAGTACCGCGGGCGTCCGCTGGACGAGTACCGCAGCCAGTTCCGGGCCCTGTTGGAGCGGGCGATCGGCTTCGCCGGCGGTGATGCCGGGCGCGTGCTGGTGCTGTCCTTCCCCGACTGGGGTGCAACCCCGTTTGGTATCGGCAGCGGCCGTGACCTGGCCGCGATCGAGATCGAGACCGACGAGTTCAATGCCGCTGCCGAAGTGATCAGCACCCAGCAGGGCGTGGCCTTCGTCGACATCACCGATATCAGCCGTGACCAGGGCGACAACCCGGCGATGATCGCCGACGACGGCCTGCACCCTTCAGCACGGATGTACGCGCTGTGGAGCGCGCGCGCGCTGCCGGTCGCCGCCCACCTGCTCGGCGGAACGGACTGAGGCGATGGACGGCACGCCACGGAACGGCCCGCCCCTGCCCTGCACTCCCCTGGCCGCACCGCAGGCCCGTGCGATCGCCGAGGCATTCCGCCCCGCGCACGCCTGGGCCAGCCGCCGCGACTACTACTACACCCGCAGCAAGCTGGGCAGCGACCCGCTGTATGACGGCGTGCTGCAGCACCTGCCTGGCGACGGGCAACCGGTGCTGGACCTGGGCTGCGGGCTGGGCCTGTTCGCCCACGTGCTGCGCCAGCGCGGTGGCTCCCAGCCCTACCTGGGCGTGGACGTGGATGCCGGCAAGATCGCCCGCGCCCAGCGTGCCGCCACCGGCCTGCCCGCTGTGCGCTTCGACTGCCTGGACGTGCAGGCGCCGCTGCCGGCGCAGGCCGGGCATGTGCTGCTGCTGGATGTGCTGCAGTACCTGGACGCGGGCCCACAGCAGGCACTGCTGCGTGAGGCCAGTGCACGGGTAGCCCGCGGTGGCCGCCTGCTGCTGCGCACGCCGCTCGCTACCGGCGATGGCCGCGACCGCACTACCCGGGTGGCGGACCGGCTGGCCTGGCTGATCGGTTGGATGGGCACCCGCCCCCGTCATTACCCGGATCCGCAGGCGCTGCAGGCAACGCTGGTCGAAGCCGGATTACAGGTGACCCCCCCGCGTCCCCTGCATGGGCGCACGCCGTTCAACAGCTGGTTGCTGGTGGCACGCCGGAACCTGTAGCGCCGGGCCATGCCCGGCGAGCGCAGCGGCACCTGTGGCATCCGCCGGGCATGGCCCGGCGCTACCGCATACGTATCAGCCGGTAGGCAGCCGCGCCTTCAGCCCCCGCTCGTCCAGCGCCTGCAGCACGCGTTCGATGATCGCCAGGTTGTGGCCGTGGGCGGCCCCCTCATGCAGCAGCACGATGGCGCCCGGGCGCAGGTCCGGCAGCAGCCGCGACAGCACGCCCTCCGGCGTGCAGCCGACACCGTCGTAGCCACGGGCGCTCCAGCCCACGCGCACCAGTCCCAGCGCCTTCAACACCGGCGCCACGAACGGATTGGTCATGCCCACCACCGAGCGGTACCAGCGCACCGGGCGACCGCCCACCGCCTGCAGCGCATGCTGGCAGCCCTCGATCTCGGCACGCATCGCTGCCGGGCCCAGCCGCCAGAAGCGCGCCTGTGGATGACTGTGGCTGTGGTTGCCCAGGTCGTGGCCCCGGCGCAGGATCTCCTGCACCAGCTCCGGCTGCGCCAGCGCCCGCTCGCCGACCAGGAAGAACGTGGCACGTGCCTGGTGGCGATCCAGCAGATCGAGCACGGCCCGGGTCTCCGGGCCGGGACCGTCATCGATGGTCAACCAGACGCTGTTGCCGGCCTCCGGTACCCGGCTCAGCACCGGTGCGTAGAAGTGGCAGTTGGGCAGGAACACCGGCACCAGAAAGAGCGCGTGGCTGGTCACCATCAGCGGCAGGCCCCACCGCCAGCCCGCCAGCGACCAGACCAGGATCACGGCCAGCTGCGACGCCACCAGCCAGGGCAGCCAGCGCCAGGGCCGGGTCGGGATGCGATGCAATGTTCCTGCGTTGCTCATCCCCCATGATGCCATGAGGGGTAGAATTGATGATTCGAATTCCCGGAACCCCGACGTCCATGTCCCTCGATCCCGCCCTGCGTTCGCGCATCGAATCCATCCTCAACGCCAACCGCGTCGTGCTGTTCATGAAGGGCCAGCCGTCGATGCCGCAGTGTGGTTTCTCGGCCAAGGCCGTCGGCGCCCTGCAGGACCTGGGCGTCGAGTTCGCCCACGTCAACGTGCTGGCCGACCAGGAAATCCGTGAAGGCATCAAGGCCTATGGCGACTGGCCGACCATTCCGCAGCTGTACATCGACGGCGAACTGGTCGGCGGCAGCGACATCGTGCTGCAGATGGCCGCCAGCGGCGAGCTGAGCAGCGTGCTGGGGCTGCCGGCACCGGACCGTACCCCGCCGAGCATCACCGTCACGCCGGCGGCCGTGGAAATGCTCAAGGGCGCGCTGGCCGATGCCCCGGGCGCGGCCCTGCAGCTGACCATCGACGCCCGCTTCCAGCCCAACTTCCAGCTGGCCCCCCACGACGAAAGCGCCATCGCCGCCGAGTCCAACGGCCTGCGCGTGCAGTTCGACCTGGCCAGCGCGCGTCGCGCCAACGGCATCACCATCGACTGGGTGGACGACATCCGCGGCAAGGGCCTGGCCATCGACAACCCGAATGCGCCCAAGCCGGTGCAGGAAATCAGCGTGCGCGATGCCGACGACCTGGTGCGTGCCGGCAACATCACCCTGGTGGACGTGCGCCCGGCCGACGAGCGCGAGATCGCTGCGGTGGGCGTGCCGTTCAAGACCTTCGACGGCAACGGCCGTGCCGAGCTGGAAGCCCTGCCCAAGGACACCGCACTGGCCTTCATGTGCCACCACGGTGGCCGCAGCGCGCAGGCCGCCGAACAGTTCCGTGCGCTGGGCTTCACCAAGGTGTTCAACGTCACCGGCGGCATCAATGCATGGTCGGAAGACGTCGACAACGGCGTGCCGAAGTACTGATCGGCCGCAGCATGGGGTCAGAGCCCTTGCCGCAGGAAGCGGCTCTGACTCCAGTACAGAAAACGCCGGCATTCGCCGGCGTTTTCTGCATTCACGCCTGGCGTGGATCTACCCGGCGAAACCGCCTTCGGCCAGGTAATCCAGTTCTTCCGGGGTGGGGATGCGGCCCAGCACGGCATTGCGGTGCGGAAAGCGCCCGAAGCGACGGATGATGTCGCGGTGCAGCTCGGCGTACTGCAGGTATTCCTTGTCGCCCAGCACATCGAACATCGCCACCGAACGGTCCTGGTCCAACGGGTCCTCGGAGTGCTCGAACGGCAGGTAGATGAAGGCGCGCAGCTTCGGCACCAGCTGCAGGTCCAGGCCTTCCTCGATGGCGCGCATGGCGTAGTGCCGGGCCAGGCCATCGGTGGCATAGGAATGGGCAGTACCGCGGAAGCAGTTGCGCGGGAACTGGTCCAGCAGCAGCATCAGCGCCAGTGCGCCCTCGGCACTGCCCAGCCAGTGTTCACGCCCACGCGAAGCGGCGGCGAAATGCTCATCCAGAAACAACTGGCGGAACTGCGCGTCGAACGCGTCGTCGCGGGCGAACCACTTCGCAGGGCCCGCCTCCTTCCAGAATTCCACCACTTGCGCGGCAACGTCCATTACCTACTCCCAGGCCCGGACGCCCCGCGTCCGGCCTTCATCATCATTCGTCGAAGCGCAGGTGGCGGACCGACTTGCCGTTGCGCCGGATAAGCTTAAGCGCCTCGATACCGATCTGGATATGGTTTTCCACGAACTGGGAGCTGACCTTGGCATCGGAGGCCTCGGTCTTGACCCCGTCCGGGATCATCGGCTGGTCCGACACCAGCAGCAGCGCGCCACTGGGGATGTGGTTGGCAAAGCCGGCGGCGAATACCGTGGCCGTTTCCATGTCGATGGCCATGCAGCGCATCGCCCGCAGCCGCTCCTTGAAGCCCTCGTCGTGTTCCCACACCCGGCGGTTGGTGGTGTAGACAGTGCCCGTCCAGTAGTCGTGGCCGCGGTCGCGGATCATGGTGGACACCGCACGCTGCAGCGCGAACGCCGGCAACGCCGGGACTTCCGGCGGCAGGTAATCGCCCGAGGTACCCTCGCCACGGATCGCTGCGATCGGCAGCACCAGGTCACCCAGCTGGTTCTTGCGCTTGAGGCCACCGCACTTGCCCAGGAACAGTACCGCCTTGGGCATCACTGCCGACAGCAGGTCCATGATGATCGCGGCATTGGGGCTGCCCATGCCGAAGTTGATCATGGTGATGCCATCGATGGTGGCACTGGCCATCGGCCGGTCCAGGCCGATGACGGGCGCACCGGTCAGCTCGGAAAAGGTGTGCAGGTAGCCGCCGAAGTTGGTCAGCAGGATGTGCTGGCCGAACTGGTCCAGCGGCACGCCGGTGTAGCGCGGCAGCCAGTTGTCGACGATTTCCTGCTTGCTCTTCATGGGCGGTGGTCCGGTGCACGACGTGGGAACCGGCTATTTTCAGCCAGCCGGGCGGCCCCGTCGAGGCACTGCCGATGCACCTGTGAAGAAGGTCACTTGGCAAGCCCACCACCGCCCGGCTAGCGTCGGCGACTGGATCACGTTGCGAGGGGAACTGCATGGCATCGTCGTTGTTGCGCGCCGGAGTGGCACTGGCACTGCTTTCATTGAGCACCGCGCCTGCGGTGGGGGCGTCGCGCTTTGTCACCGATCCCTACCCCAGCACCTACCAGGCCCATCCCGATGCGCCGGTACTGATCCAGAACGCCACCGTGCTGACCGGCACCGGCCAGCGCCTGGACAACGCCGACGTGCTGCTGCGCGACGGCCGCATCGTTGCCGTCGGCCGCCAGCTGCAGGCCGATGCCGCTGTCACCCGCATTGATGCACAGGGCAAGTGGGTCACTCCGGGCCTGATCGACGTGCATTCGCACCTGGGCGTGTATCCCAGCCCGGGTGTCGGTGCGCACAGCGACGGCAACGAGATGACCGCACCGGTCACCGCCAACGTCTGGGCCGAGCACTCGGTGTGGCCGCAGGACCCGGGTTTCGCCACCGCACTGGCCGGCGGCGTGACCAGCATGCAGGTGCTGCCGGGCTCGGCCAACCTGGTCGGTGGTCGTGGTGTGACCCTGAAGAACGTCCCCGCCATCACCTACCAGGCGATGAAGTTTCCCGGCGCACCGTGGGGACTGAAGATGGCCTGCGGCGAGAACCCGAAGCGGGTGTACGGCGGAGGCAAGGGCGTCGCTCCGGCCACGCGGATGGGCAACGTTGCCGGTTACCGCGCCGCCTTCATCGATGCCGCCGACTACATCGCCAAGAACAAACCGAAGCCGGCCAAGCGCAGGAGCTGGTTCGGCAGCGACAAGGGCGACAGCGCCGGTGATGCTGGCGGCAAGCGCGATCTCAAGCTGGACACGCTGGCCGGTGCGATCGAGGGCGACATCCGCGTGCATATCCATTGCTACCGCGCCGACGAGATGGCCACCATGCTCGACCTGGCCAAGGAATTCGGCTTCAAGGTGGCCGCCTTCCACCACGGCGTGGAGGCCTACAAGCTGGCCGACCGGCTGGCCGCCGACGGCGTCTGCGGCGCGCTGTGGGCCGACTGGTGGGGCTTCAAGATGGAAGCCTTCGACGGCATTCCGGAGAACATCGCACTGGTCGATCGGCCGAAGAACAGCTGCGCCATCGTCCATTCCGATTCACCCGAAGGCATCCAGCGCCTGAACCAGGAAGCGGCCAAGGTGATCGCCGCCGCGCGCCGCGCCCACATGCCGGAGATCACCCCCGAGCACGCCATCACCTGGATGACTGCCAACGCCGCCAGGGCGCTGGGGATTGAAGGCCAGACCGGCACTCTGGAGGCGGGCAAGATGGCCGATGTGGTGGTCTGGAACGGCAACCCCTTCAGTTCCTACGCGCTGGCCGAGCAGGTCTTCATCGACGGCCGCCGCCTGTACGACCGCAGCGCACCTGCGGCCACGCCACGTTCCGACTTCCAGCTTGGCCAGGAGGTGCACTGATGGGCGCGTTGAACAAGCGTCGCCGGGCATGGCTCGGCGCTACGGTCATGGTGCTGGCCTGCCTCTCCGCATCCGCGCAGGCGCAGGACCTGCTGGTGCGCAACGCGACCGTGCATACGGCCAGCACGCGCGGCAGCCTGCAGCACGCCGATGTGCTGGTGCAGGGCGGGATCATCCGCGCAGTCGGCAGCGGGCTGTCCGCCCCGGCCGGGGCCAGCGTGGTCGAGGCCGATGGCCGCCCGCTGACACCGGCGCTGTTCGGGGGCATCACCGAGATCGGCATCGAAGAGGTCTCCGGTGAAGCGAGCACGGTCGACAGCACGTTGAAGATCGGCGAACAACCGTTGCGCCCCGAGTTCGATGTCACCCTGGCGTACAACCCGGCCTCGGTGCTGATCCCGGTGGCACGCCTGGACGGCATCGGCTTCACCGCCCTGGGGGCGGCCACCGGCGGCGGCTTCGTTGCAGGCCAGGGTGGCGTGATGCGGCTGGACGGCAGCGCCGATCCCCTCGGGCCGCGCGCGCTGTTCCTGCGCCTGGGGTCGGCCGCAGTGGAGCTGACCGGGCAGTCGCGTGCAGCGCAATGGATGCTGCTGCAGCAGATGGTGGACGAGGCGCGTGGCCAGGTTGCCGCGGACTCACCGCACGCGCTGCTGACGCCGGTCGGGCGCCGCACGCTGGGCCGCTATCTGGCCGGGCACGGCCGCATCGTGGTGGAGGTGGACCGCGCGGCGGACATTCGCCAGCTGCTGCGCTGGGCCGCCCGCGAAAAGGTGAAGATCGCCATCGCCGGTGGCAGCGAAGCCTGGCAGCTGGCGCCGGAGCTGGCCGCCGCACAGGTACCGGTGTTCGTCGATGTGTTGTCCAACCTGCCGGCCAGCTTCGACCAGATCGGTGCCACGCTGGAAAATGCGGCACGCCTGCAGCGTTCCGGCGTGGCGGTCTCGTTCGTGCAGCGAGGCGACGCCTCGCACAACGCCCGCAAGATGCGCCAGCTGGCCGGCAATGCCGTGGCCAACGGTTTGCCCTGGGCCGACGGCCTGGCCGGCCTGACCCGGGTGCCGGCGCAGGCGTTCGGCGTGGCCGACCAAATCGGCAGCATCGAGCCCGGCAAGCGCGCCGACCTGGTGCTGTGGGAAGGCGACCCGCTGGACGTGGCGCACTATGCCGAACAGGTCTGGCTGGGCGGCCGTGCGATGCCGATGCGCTCGCGCCAGACCGACCTGCGTGATCGCTACCTGCAGCGCAATGCGCAGCCCTGACCTCCAGTTATTCAAGGAAACCTGCATGGCCACCCTGCGCTGGTACTTCGACTTCGTCTCGCCCTATTCCTACCTGCATTGGCAGAAGCTGAAGCAGCTACCCCAGTTCGCACAGATCCAGACCGTGCCGATCGCCTTCGGTGCCGTGCTGCATCACCTGGGCAACCTCGGGCCGGCCGAGATTCCGGCCAAGCGCCGCTTCATGTACCGCCAGCTGCTGTGGACTGCGCAGGCCGAAGGAACACCGCTGCGGTTCCCGCCGGGCCACCCGTTCAACCCGTTGTCTGCCCTGCGGCTGTGCCTGGCCGCGGGTGGCAGCGTGCAGGCGGTGGACGTGCTGTTCGACTGGATCTGGCGCGACGGCAATGCCGCCGATAGCGCCGAGGCCCTGCGCGAGCCGGCTGCGCGGCTGGGGATCGAGGATGTCGCCAGCGCCATCGCGGCCCCCGCGGCCAAGGAGCAGCTGCGGAGGAACACCGAGGCCGCCATTGCTGCCGGCGTGTTCGGCGTACCAACCCTGGCCATCGATGACGAACTGTTCTGGGGCAACGACGCCCATCCGTTGATGGCCGCCGTGCTGGCCGATCCCGCCCTGCTGCAGCAGCCCGAGTGGCAGCGCCTGGCCGAACTTCCGGTGGCCGTGCAGCGCAGTCGCTGAACAGGGCCTGGCGCATTTCCCTCGCGCGCCACGCCAGAATTTGAGATAGATTTCACGTTTCCGAACCTACAACCGCCCTGGAGGGGGAGCCGCGGATGCGCATCGGAATCGTCGTCGACTCGGCCTGCGACCTGCCGCAGGACTTCATTGCCGAGCACAACATCGTGCTGCTGCCGATCACCGTCCGCATCGGCGAAGCCGTGCTGGCCGATCACCGCGATGAGCAGGCCACGCTGAGCTTCCTGCACGCGCACGTGGCCGAACACGGCGCCGAGGCGGAAACCATTCCCTTCAGCGTCAACCAGATCCGCGACCTGTTCCTGCAGCAGCTGGTCATCGATTACGACCACGTGTTCTGCATGACCATCACCAAGACCCGCAGCCCAATCCACGACAATGCGCTGCAGGCCAGCTTCGCCATCCTCAACGATTACAAGCCGGTTCGGCAGGCAGCGGGCTACAACTCGCCGTTCGCGCTGCGCGTGCTCGATACCCAGAACCTGTTCGCTGCGCAGGCGGTGACTGCGGTGGAGGCGGTTCGCCTGCGTGACAGTGGCGCCAGCGTGCAGCAGATCCGCGAGCGGCTGGAAGAACTGGCCGGCAACGTGCACGGCTACATGGTCACCCGTGATCTGTACTACATGCGTGCGCGCGCCCGGCACAAGGGCGACCGCAGCGTCGGCCTGCTCAGTGCGGCGCTGGGCAGCGCACTGGACATCAAGCCGGTGCTGCACGGCTACCGCGGCGAAACCGGGCCGGTCGCCAAGATCAAGGGCTTCGACAGCGCCGTGCAGAAGCTGTTCGCGGTGGTCGGCCAGCGCGTGCGTGCCGGGCTGATGACGCCGACGGTGTGCGTCAGCTACGGCGGAGAACTGGACGAGCTGCGTGCCCTGCCCGGCTACGCACAGCTGAAAGAGGTCTGCGCCGGCCATGGCGTGACCGTGTACGAATCGGTGATGAGCCTGACCGGCATGGTCAACGTCGGCAAGGGCGCGGTCACCGTAGGCTTCGCCGATGGGCCGCATCGGTTCGAATGAGCGCTGGCCACGGCCGGAATCTGCACATCGATTCCACTGCGGTTGTGCCAGTCTTGCCGCACTTCAAGGAGAACGCCATGCCTGCGCAGTACCACATCAGCCTACCCGACCCGTCCAAGGCCCGTGGCAATGACCCTGACCTGTCCTTCCACTCGCAGGGCGCCGCAGGTTTCGCCGAAGAGCTGCAGGATGCCCTGCGCAGCGGCACGCTGTTCGAGCGCTGGAAGGCCAAGCAGCCCGACCCGGACGCGGTGGAACCGCAGTGGGGCGTGACCGATCCGGACGCCACCGTGACCGGCGAGCAGAAGGACCTGCGCATCAACCTGGTCGCCACCACCCGTATCGACAGTGACGTGTTCAAGCAGCGCCTGCGCCTGCTGGCCGGCCACCGCTGGGAACTGCGCGACGTGCGTTGAGGCCACGCCGTGGTAGTGCCGGCCGCTGGCCGGCAACCGAGGAGATGCCGGCCACCGGCCGGCACTACCCAGTGCGATGTCCCTGGACGGGCGGCACGCCATGGGCTGGTCCGCTCAGCAGTCCATCGTTCCGTGCGCGTTGCCCTCGTCATCCAGCACGTGTGCGTGCAGGACCACCTGGTTGCGGCCAGCCCGCTTGGCGGCATACAGGCCGGCATCGGCGTCTGCCAGCAACTGATCGGCACTGGCCAGCGCCGGCGGATGCAGGTAACCCACGCCGACGCTGATGCTGACCGGGCCTTCCGGCAATGGCAGCGCTTCGACCGCTTCGCGCAGCCGTTCGGCCAGCGCCAGCACCCCCGACAACGGGCTTCCAGGCACGATGACGGCGAATTCTTCACCGCCATAACGCGCAACGCTGTCACCACCGCGACCGGCTATGGCCTTCAGCACCCCGGCCACCGCCTGCAGGCAACGATCACCGGCCGGATGGCCGTGCTGGTCGTTGAAGGCCTTGAAGTGGTCGATATCCACCAGCAGCAGGCCCAGCTCGGTGCCGCTGCGCCGCGCGCGATTCCATTCGGAGGTCAGCCGCGCGTCGAACTCGCGGCGATTGGCCACGCCGGTGAGGCCATCCTGCCGCGCCAGTTGATCCAGTGCTGCCTGGCGTTCCAGAAGATCGGTCTGCAGCAGGACGCTGCGCAGGCCGAAGCCGAGCGTGGCCACCACGAAACCCGCCACTGCCAGCGGTCGGGCATGGTCGACCACCAGAGTACCCACCACCAGCAGCAGCAAGGGCAGGATCATCGGCCCGGCAGACTGCACCGTGCGCGACAGCCGCGGATGCGGCACTGCGCCCGTGACGGGCGCCCGGTCCAACGCCAGCACCGCCGCCAGCAGGAACGGCAGGTCGATCAACAGATCATTGAAGGCTCCGAATGCGTCTTCCGAGGTGTAATGGTTGATGTAGTAAGCCACCAGCAGATAAGCCAGTGCGTACAGCGCCAGCACCCGGAAGAAACCGCGCCGCTCGGGGACGTCACCGGCCAGCCAGCGCACCACCGCAAAGCCAGCGATGCACAGGTTCTGGATGTCGAACATACGCTGCATGTTCGACATCGCATGGGCATCGACATCGATGCGGGCGGCAAACGATTCGGTATGCACGAAGAACAGCACGCCCAGCAGCGCGGCCATTGCCGCATCGATCAGGCTGATGCCCGACCGCTCGCGGCGTGCGCGCGCCAGGATGAACACCAGTGGCACGCCGTACAGTACGTACAACAGCAGGCTGGCGTGGGGAGTGAAATCGGCCCGCCCGGCGCCCAGCGCGTCGATCATGTTGAACGCCATGCCGCCGGCCCACAGCAGCAGCGCCAATGCCATGGCCCGCCACCCCAGTGCAGCGCGGTCGCGGCGGGCCCGCCACAGGCAGGCCACCGCAGCCAGCAACGGGGCGCCGGTCAGAAAGACGAAGGAGCCCGCCCCGGCGGGACCGGGCCACAGGGCCAGCACCAGCCCATGGCACAGCTCATACAGCAGCGCCAGCACTACCGGCATGCATCCCCCCGATCCGCAAGGCCGTCTGAGCGCACGATAGCGCGCCGGCACGCCACAGCGGCGTGATCCACTGCGGCAAAACGACACTCCGCGTGCATCAACATGGTAGTGGCGGGCCCGGGGCGGGCCACCCGGGGGGTGCCGGGGGGGGGGGGGGGGGGGGGGGGGGGGGGGGGGGGGGGGGG